>CAJUFC010000083.1 GCA_910585565.1 uncultured Eggerthellaceae bacterium
AACAACATCGCGACGGTGAACGTTCAGGCGTGCGTCGTCGGCGTCGTATGCCTGGCCGTTCTGTTTCTGTGGCCGCGGGTGACCGAGCGCATTCCCAGCTCGCTCGTGGCTCTCCTCATCGGCATCGCGCTGGTGAGCGGCCTGGGGCTTGACGTGAACACCATCGGTGATTTGTATGTCATCAACTCTGCGCTGCCCGAGTTCCATTTGCCGCAGCTCGACATGGCGCTCTTTCGCGACCAGCTGGCCAATGGCGTCACGATTGCCATCCTGGCTGCCATTGAGTCGCTGCTGTCCTGCGTGGTGGCCGATTCCATGATCAGCGCGCACCATCGCGCCAACACCGAGCTGGTGGCCCAAGGCATTGGCAATATCGCCTCGGTGCTGTTCGGCGGCATTCCCGCGACGGGCGCCATCGCCCGCACGGCGGCGAACGTGAAGGCCGGCGGCCGCACGCCCATTGCGGGCATGGTTCACGCATTGGTGCTCATTGCGGTGCTCGCCTTTCTCATGCCGTATGCGGCGCTCATTCCCATGCCCACCATTGCGGCGATTCTGCTGTACGTCGCCTACAACATGTCAGGCTGGCGCAACTTCGTGCACCTCTGCCAGACGGCGTCGAAGGCGGCCGTGGGCACGCTGGTGCTTACGTTCACGCTGACCATCGCCTTTGACCTGGTGGTGGCGATTGGCGCGGGTATGCTGATTAGCATGGTGATGTTCATGAAGTCGATGAGCGAAGAGACCGAGGTCAAGGGCTGGCGGTACTACTGTGACGAGAACTCAGAGGTCACGCACCTGCGCGAGCTGCCCAAAAGCGTGCGCGTCTACGAGATCAACGGCCCGATGTTCTTCGGCATGACCGAGCGCATCGCTGACATCTCGGTGAAGGAGTTCACGCGCTACTTGATCATTCGCATGCGCGGCGTGCCGTCCCTTGACGCCACTGGCATGAATGCGCTGGAGAACCTGCATCGCTACTGCGACGCCCATGGCGTGAGCCTGATTTTCTCACATGTGAACGAGCAGCCCATGAAGGCCATGCGTCATGCCGGCTTCGTCGAGTTGGTGGGCGAGGAACATTTCCGCAGCAGCATCGATGACGCCATCGCCCATGCTCGTCAGCTGCTGGAAGAGGATGCGAATCGCACCGCGTCGGCGTAGGCGGGTATCCGGCGGCAGCGGTTAGGCGCCCAGCGGCCATGAGGGGCCGCAGCGTTGACGGCCAGCTGCAGGCGCGCCTGTGCTGCGACGGCGCGCCGATGCAGCGGCCTAGCGCGTGCCGAAAATGCGGTCTCCGGCGTCACCGAGGCCGGGAACGATGTAGGCATGCTCGTCCAGCCCTTCGTCCAGCGCGGCGACATAGATGTCTACGTCAGGATGCGTCTTGCGTATCTTCTCGACGCCTTGCGGGGCGGCAACGAGGTTCACGAGGCGAATGTCGGTGCATCCGCGCCGCTTGAGGCTGCTGATGGCGTCCGCGGCGCTGCCGCCTGTTGCCAGCATCGGGTCGACCACCATGATGATGGAGCGCTCGTAGCCTTCGGGCATCTTGTAGTAGTATTCCTCTGGCTCGTGCGTGCGTTCGTCGCGCACGAGGCCGATGTGGCCCACATGGGCAAACGGCATCAGCTCGAGCAGGCCATCCACCATCCCGAGCCCTGCGCGCAGGATGGGCACGATGGTGAAGAAGTCATCCTGCAGCGTCGGGAACTCTCCGCGGCAGACGGGCGTCTCGACGCTCACGAGCTTCGTGGGCAGATCGCGCGTGATCTCGTATCCCATGAGCAGCGTGATTTCCCTCAAAAGCGCCCGAAACTCCTGCGAGGAGGTGCGGCGGTCGCGCATGCGGGTCAGCTTTGCCTTGATGAGCGGATGGGTGATGATGTGCAGCTGGTCCATGGTGCGCCTTCCTGTGCCAAGTACGTCAAAAGCATTCTAGCCGAATGCGCGATGGGCAACCGGTTCTGTTTTCGGACGACGTGGGTGGCTGCGCGGCTGGCATGGAGGCTGCCAGGTAGGTGACCGCTGACTTTCGGGGGCGCGCTGACATGAAGCGCGCGGATGGCCAGCCTTATGCGCCGACTTCGGCCATCTTGAGGAGATAGGTGCGGTATTCGTCGCGCAGCCTGGTGGGAGCCTCGATGCGGATGGCGCCGCCCATGCCGGCGACCCAGCCGAAGAACTGCTCTGATGTGCGCACCTTGACGGTAGCCTTTGCCGTGCCGTCTGGCTGTGGGAACAGCTCGACCGTCTCGCCAAAGCGGTCGAAGATGATCTCGACCTTGTCTCCGTCGACGCGGAGGGTCACGGTCATCGGCTCTCCGTTGAAGCGCCCGAAGTATGCGTGCTCGCCGCAGTCGTATTCATGGTTGGCGATTTCCGGATTGCGCGTGGCGCCGTCCTCGGATGTCTTGAGGCCGCCCATGCGGTCGAGCCTGAACTCATATAGCGATGCGGCCTCGTCGTTCCACGCCGTGAGGTAGTAAAAGCCGTCGTCGTAGCTGAGGGCCACCGGCGTCACCACATAGGGCAGCCCGCCATGGCTTGCATGTCGCTCGCCATCGGTGCCTCGATGATAATACTTGAACTCTATCTTGCGCTTGAGGTGCATGGCGCGGTGTATCTCGTCGATGTATCCGAAGACGCTTTCGTTCTTCGATCGTATGCGGTCTGCAACGTGTATGCGTCGGTCGAGAAGCGCTCGCTGGTGGTCTGACGCCATGAGCTTGAGGTTGGTGGTGAGCGCGTTGGCTTGGCGCTTGGTGAGGGCCTTGCACGACTCAACCGCGTCGATCAGCAGCATGAGCTCTTCGAGCGAGAAGTCGCGCCGATTGATGGCGTATTCCACCGGGTTTCGCTGGTAGGCGCGAACATCCACGCCGAACTCGCGCAGAATCTCGATGTCGCGATAGATGCTCTTGCGCTCTGCTTCGATGCCGAGTTCGCCCAGCCGCTCGATAATCTGTCTCATGGAGAGGCCGTGTTCGGCGTCAGTCTCTTCCTCTAGGATGCGACGAAGATAGAGCGTCTTGAGCTTAGCCTTGCTGTTGTAAGCCATGCCTCGATGCCTTCCCCTGTGAGCGTTTCTGTTGCGTTCTGCTGTGCTCCATTCTATCGCAGCGGCTTGCCTCTGTGGCATGAGGGTGTCCCATACTATGCAACAACGTCTCGGCGGGGGATGCCCTGCGAACGGCTGAGGTGCTCTTTTCTCCTGAGCGCTCCGCATCGGCTCGTGTCCGCTT
>CAJUFC010000084.1 GCA_910585565.1 uncultured Eggerthellaceae bacterium
AGGGGGCGCCCATGATGATCTGCTTGGTGTCGAAGCCGTGGTGGAACCACGCCTTGCGCTTCTCGAGCATGTCGGTCTTTTCCGACAGCGCCACGCTTCCGCTCACGCGCTCGGCGCCCTCGCCCGTCACGGCGTAGTTGGTTCCCGGCACGACGACGGTGAGGCGGCCTATCTGCTCGTCAGTGAAAGCGCCGGGCTTGGTCACGTTGCCCTCGTCGTCCTTCTCGGCCGCCGCGATCGATTCCATCTTGCCGAACGACATGACGGTCTCGAGCGCCGCGGCGTCGACGAACGCGCCTGAGGCTATCGCCTTGCACTCGAGGGGAATGCGGGCCACCACCATGGCAGGGGGCGCCCAGACGAGCTCGAGCGCATCCTCGGCGAAGGCCGTGCCGTCTGAGCTCGCCTGGCCCGCAGCCGAGCGGAACAGCATGCCCGCGACGGAGGAGTACGCGCCCTTGCCAGCCGCCCCAGCCTCGGCAGCGGCCGCGTCGCCGTCGGCAGACACAGCAACCTCGATGGCCGCCAGCGCCGGGAACGCCACTGCGAGGCCTTCGGTCTTGACGGCCTCCACCACCTGCGGCAGCGAGAGCGACGTGACGCCTTCGGCCACCTGGCCCTCGGCGACCTCGACGGCCTTGACCGTCGCGGTGCCGGTGCCGTCGGTCACCGTCTCGGGAACGGCAAGGGCGCCTTCGAGCGCAGCGCCGTCCTCGAAACCGACAAGCGTTGCCGCGCCGTCAGTCATCTTATAAAGGAGACCGCCAGCCGCGAACTCCGTGCCGTCAGCGATCGGCGCGCCGTTCGCACTCTGGAGCGCCACATCCCCACCGGACGTGGCAGGGCGCTTGGCGGGCTCGTCGGCATAGGCCGTCTGCAGCCCAGCAGCGGGCAGCATCGTGACGGCCAGCAGCATCGCCAACATGACGGAGACGATACGAGCGCCAGTCTCCCAACCGCCCTGCGGGCGGCGGGCGGACTGAAGCTCCGCCCCTACACCTCGCGGAACCTGCAAGGCGTCATCAGGATTGGGTTTTCCCATGACAAATCCCTTCCCTTCTGGGGTCGCCCTTGTTGAGGCACCCCGCGGGAAGGTACAATGGTACCCGCGAGGGCTCTCGCAAGAGAGACCCGAGCTCGTGAGGTGCGTGGCCCTTCTGCTGCCAAGCTAAAGAGGGTCGCGCGCCTTTCATTTTGCGCCTGCATGCACAGGCGCCTGTTGCCTCACATGCCCCTATAAACACAAAGGGCACTCCAGCAGGAGTGCCCTTCAAGTATGCAAAAGCGCTTCTCCTACTGTTGAGACGACAGCTCATTACCACATGGCATGATTGGATTGGCGCTTGTTGCCAAGCGTTCCATGTGGTAAACAAATATTCAGCTGTCGTCTCAGTTTCGTATAATACCCGTTTATCTCAACCCCATCAACGCGCCCCACCGTCCACACGTAATCTCCACCCAACCCGTACGCGGGAGGCCTATACCTCAAGTCTTCGCCATTAGCAATAAAAATGTGGTGATTTATCAACAATTTGAAGCTTTCTCCATGCGCAATATATAGGGATCGAAGCAGGTACATTACCAAATTGAAGAGGCCTATCCACAAGATGTGGTGTACTCGAAAACATCGATGACATTTGACTGCGCAGCTTCTCGTGAGTTAGATTAGCTAGCGACGCACAGATGAAGAACCTCTGTCGCCGTCGTTAATCCGGCCCATGGTGAGAAGCCCTGCACGATAAGCGGGATGCGTAAACCATGGGCCTTCTTTATTGCAAGGAGCTGTGGTGACCAAAACAGCAATATTGGTAGACGGAGGATTCTATCGAAAGCGCTCCCTGGCTTTGTGGGGCAAAAAGGAGGCACGCGACAGAGCCGACGAGTTGGTGAACTACGCGTTCAAGCATCTCGACAAGAAGGACGGCCCTTGCGAACGTGAGCTATACCGCATCTTTTACTACGACTGTCCTCCGCTTCAAACGACCGTGTACCACCCACTTGTAGGCAACGTTAATTTCGGAAAGATGGCAACCTACACCTGGACGCTTGACTTCTTTGATGAGCTTAAAAAGCGTCGAAAGGTGGCACTCCGCATGGGGAGGCTTTCTGACGTAGGCGCTCACTTCGCACTGAGGCCTTCGGCCGTAAAGAGACTTTGCTCAAAAAAGATCTCCGTTGACGATCTGTCTCAAGATGATTTTCAGATTTCCTTCAAGCAAAAGGGAGTAGACATGCGGATGGGGATCGATATTGCATCCCTGGCATATGAAGGTATCGTCGAGCAAATCATCTTGATAGCTGGCGACAGCGACTTCGTCCCTGCTGCAAAGGCCGCACGACGCAAAGGGATCGATTTCATTTTAGACCCTATGGGAAACGACATCGCGGATGACCTGTTTGAGCATATAGACGGGCGCGAGTCATTCATACACGATAAGAATTCGGGCAAACCTCGCAAGCATAAATCCTAGGAAAAAGCCGCCTCGCAATAGGAAGGCGGCTTTTCGTTATATTCAAATGGAGTTTGGCACCGGCCTGGGGTCGCCGCGTGGGCTGTCGTGCCCTCTGCGGGAGCCTGCAAGAGGTCTCCGCATCGGGACGCGCGCCCTGGCGCGGTCGGCCCCGGCCGCTTCTCGCTTCTCCGACCTCGCGTCCG
>CAJUFC010000085.1 GCA_910585565.1 uncultured Eggerthellaceae bacterium
TGGGCACCACCTACACCTTCATGGGCTGGACGCGCGTATCCAACCCGCAGCCGGGCGACGTATGCACCAACAGCTCGCACTGCGGCATCTACATCGGCGGCGGCCAGATGATTCATGCGCCCCAGACAGGCGACGTGGTCAAGGTCTCCTCGGTGCGCTCGAACATGATCTACGTGAGATACTAGGCGCCCGCGCCTTCGCCTGAGCGACACATCCTGAAATTGAAAGGGACCGGTCCTGAGGGCCGGTCCCTTTGTTTGTGGGCGAGGGAAGGATGGGCGGGTGCACCTCGCGGTCATCCGCCCTGCGTCTGTCCGCGAGCCGTCGGTAGGCTAGCGCCTGGCTTCCTCTACGAGGCTCGTGACGGCGTCGAAGAGCTCGCGCTCGCCGGCGGCCGTGTCGTTCCAGTCCTCGGCGAAGGACGCCATCGGCAGCGCATAGCCAGCCTTCTCGAAGACCGCGGCGATCTCCTTTTGCGCGGCGTCCATCCAGCCGTATGCGCCGAAGCTGATGCCGATGCGGTCTTTCGTCTTCGGTGCCAGCCCCTTGAAGTAGGTGAGGAACTCGCCCATCGGCGGCAGCACCGTCATGTTGTGGGTAGGCGAGCCCAAGGCCACGTATTTCGCGAGGAACACATCGGTGATGATGTCCGATATGTCAGAGATGTCCATGTCGTACTGGCGCACGGCGACGCCTTGGGCCATGAATGCCTCGGTGATGGTGGTTGCCATGCGCTCGGTCGAGCCATACATCGAGCTGTAGACCACGACGGCTGCATCCTCGGGCCGGCATGCGCATAGCTCCTTGTACAGGCTCATGATGTCGCTGATGTGCTCGCGCCAGATGACGCCGTGGGCCGGTGCGATGGTGTCCAGGTCGAGCCCTTCGACGGCCTCGACCGCCTTGGCCGTCTGCTTCGTGTAGGGCGCCAGGATGTTGGCGAAGTACTTCTTGGCGCACGCCAGCACGACGGACAGGTCGACCTCGTCGTCGAATCGCTTGCTCGTCGCGATGAACTGCCCGAACGCATCATTGGAGAAGAGCGTCTTGTCGAAGGGCGACCACGTCACCATGTTGTCGGGCCAATGCACCATGGGCGTCTGTATGAAGTGAAGGGTGCGCTTGCCGATGGAGAGGGTGTCGCCCGTCTTCATCGGCAGATAGTCGCGCTCGCCATAATAGGTGCGCAGGATGGGCTCCCCCTTGATCGATGTCACCACCTTGGCATGCGGCGCCGCTTCCAGGATGGCGCCGATCGAGCCGGCGTGGTCCTTCTCGCTGTGGTTGGAGACGATGATGTCGATCTTGGCCGGATCGATCACGTCCGCGATGCGCTCGATGACCTCGTGGGCGTGCGAGCCAATGCAGGTATCGATGAGCGTGACCTGCTCGTCAAGGATGAGATAGGCGTTGTTGGTCGACCCGTAGGGCATCGATATGCCGTGGATGTAGCGCTCCTCCCATTCCAGAGCGCCGACCCAGTAGATATCTTCGCGAATCTTCGTCGCTTTGAACATGGCAACCTCGTTTTCTTTTTTCGTACCGATCGTGCAGCATGCCCGGCAGCGGTTGCGTCAGGGCATGATGTGATAGTAGCATAATTGACCCCTACGCAGGTAAAACGTACAGTGCAAGCCAGGCTTTCTGATGTGGATAGGGGATGGACACGCCCGGTGGCGTGGTAAGTGTTGACAGTCTCATATCAGTGCTTTAGAATTCTTTCTCGCTTGGGGTGAAGTTGTGTATGCACAGCTCCCAAGCAGCAGCTTGAAAATTGCACATGAACAAGCATTCGAAATGGGCGTGTGCCCGAGTGGTTAAAGGGGACGGGCTGTAAACCCGTTGGCTATGCCTACCTAGGTTCGAATCCTAGCGCGCCCACCATTTCATGCCTGTGTAGCTCAGTCGGTAGAGCACTTCGTTGGTAACGAAGAGGTCACCGGTTCAAGTCCGGTCGCAGGCTCCATTTACTATTTCGGCTTTCGCATGCATGCCGCGAATGGCGCAACTGAAATCTTTCAGGTTGGCTTTAGGGCCTTTAGGTGCGCCATGTGCAAGGAAGGGCGGAGCGGATGCGAGGGAGCGGCCTTTGCGCTGTGACCGAGCAGACATCGACAGCCCTGATGCCGCAGATGGCGTGCATAACGGCCATAAAGTGGCGGTGTAGCTCAGTTGGTCAGAGCACACGGTTCATACCCGTGGCGTCACTGGTTCAAATCCAGTCACCGCTACCAGAGAAATATCGCCCTCGGGGCGTTTTGTTTTTTGCGTATCACCCATACACGTTTGTCCTTAAGGAGGATGAAACATGTCCAAGGAGAAGTTCGAGCGCTCTAAGCCGCATGTTAACATCGGCACCATCGGCCATGTCGACCACGGCAAGACGACGCTGACTGCTGCCATTTCCAAGACCCTGTCTGAGAACGACGGTTCTCATGGTTCCGCTACCGCAGACTTCACCGCCTTCGACCAGATTGACAAGGCTCCCGAGGAGCGCGAGCGCGGCATTACGATCTCCATCGCTCACATCGAGTATCAGACCGACACGCGTCACTACGCACATGTCGACTGCCCCGGCCATGCTGACTATGTCAAGAACATGATCACCGGTGCTGCTCAGATGGACGGTGCAATCCTCGTTATCGCTGCCACCGACGGCCCGATGGCCCAGACCCGCGAGCACATCCTGCTCGCCCGTCAGGTCGGCGTTCCCTACATCGTCGTCTTCCTCAACAAGTGCGACATGGTCGACGACGAGGAGCTCATCGAGCTCGTCGAGATGGAGGTTCGCGAGCTGCTCGACTCCTACGAGTTCCCGGGCGACGACACCCCCATCATCCGCGGCTCTGCTCTCAAGGCTCTCGAGGGCGACGCCAGCTACCAGGAGAAGATCTGGGAGCTCATGGAGGCTGTCGACTCCTACATCCCGACGCCGGAGCGCGACGTCGACAAGCCGTTCCTGATGGCTGTCGAGGACACCATGACCATCACTGGCCGTGGCACCGTTGCTACCGGTCGTGTCGAGCGCGGCGTTCTCCACATGAACGACGAGGTCGAGATCGTGGGCATCAAGGAGACCGAGAAGACGGTCTGCACCGGCATCGAGATGTTCCGCAAGCTCCTCGACGAGGCGCAGGCTGGCGACAACATCGGCGTTCTGCTTCGTGGCGTCAAGCGCGAGGACATCGAGCGCGGCCAGGTTCTCTGCAAGCCGGGTAGCGTGACCCCGCACACCGAGTTCGAGGGCCAGGTGTACATCCTGACCAAGGACGAGGGCGGCCGTCACACCCCGTTCTTCGACGGCTATCGTCCGCAGTTCTACTTCCGCACCACCGACATCACCGGTGTGGCCCATCTGCCTGAGGGCACCGAGATGGTCATGCCTGGCGACAACGTCACCATCACGGGCGAGCTGATTCACCCGATTGCCATGGAAGAGGGCCTCAAGTTCGCTATCCGCGAGGGTGGCCGCACCGTTGGCTCTGGCCGCGTCACCAAGATCATCAAATAGCACGTTGGCTTTACGAGGCGGGGTCTGCTTAAGCGGACCCCGCTCTTTCTGCGAGCGTGCGCAGAGGCAGCGCAGAATGCCATTCGCGAAAGCGAGTGACCATCTGTGAGAGTTCATGTGTATAATCAAAAGCTCGCATGATTGTGAACCAAAAGGAGATATAAATGCGTACATTGGTTACGCTGGCATGCACTGATTGCAAGCGCCGCAACTATACTACGAACAAGAACAAGCAGAACAACCCCGAGCGCATCGAGCTCAAGAAGTACTGCAAATGGTGCCGTCACCACACGGTCCATCGCGAGACTCGCTAGTCCCGCACGAACGATAGAGCACACGCCAGTAGTTCAATTGGTAGAGCGTCGGTCTCCAAAACCGAAAGTTGAGGGTTCGAGTCCTTCCTGGCGTGCCACTTTTGCTAATTTCTGAGCAGCCTCGATGAGTGGCTGCTTGTTTGGTGTTTATAAAGGATTCCAATGGCAAAGAAATCTAAAACCCAGAAGGCCAAGGCTTCGGCAGCACGTCAGGCTAGGAAAGCAGAGCGCAAGCTCGAGGAGATCTCCTCGGTCGAGCAGGCAGATGGCGTGAAGGAGGCCGAGGCTTCCACCGAAAAGTCGGCTGACGGCAAGAAGGCCATCACCAAGGCCGAAGGCAAGGCATCTGCACCGGCCAAGAAAGACGATGGCAAAAGCGATGCGGAATCCAACAAGGCTGTCAAGAAATCCGAAGAGAAGAAGCCCAAAAAGAAGCGCTTCCAGTTCCTGCGCGACGTGCGCGGCGAGCTGAAGCGGGTCACTTGGCCCACCAAGATCGATGTGGCGCGCTGGACGGGCGTCGTCATCGTGGCACTTCTGTTCTTCGGAGTTTTTGTAGCTATTCTCGACAATTTCGTCGTGACCCCGCTTTTGGTCCTCATTTCCGGCGCAGACCCGTCGACGATCGATTGGTTGAATGTATTCACCGGGTCCGACGGTTCGCTCGTTGACTCTTCGAGCGCGGCAACCGGCACGGAGGGCTCGAGCGCCGATGTGACCGCTGATGGCGCCGTCGAGGGCGGCGACGCGACCGGCACCGAGTCTGGCACTGCCGAGGGCGCAGCTGGCACCGTCTCAGACGGTGCCGAGGGCGCATCTGGCGAGACGCCTGCACAGGAGTAGTCCATGTCCAAGAAATGGTATGTCCTCCACACGTATTCGGGGTATGAGAACAAGGTCAAGGCCAACCTCGAGACGCGCATCGAGACGATGGGCCTCGAGAACAACGTATTCAGGATCGAGATTCCTACCGAGACCGTCGCGGAGATCAAGGACGGCGGCAAGCGCGTCGAGAGCGAGAAGAAGGTCTTTCCGGGATATGTCCTCGTCCGCATGGAGATGGACGACCGCAGCTGGGCTGCCGTGAGAAACACCCCCGGCGTGACCGGGTTCGTCGGCAGTCAGGGCAACCCGTCTCCGTTGACGCGCGAAGAGTACAACAAGATCATGAAGCGCACGAGCGTCGAGGCGCCGAAGAAGACATCCACCAACATGGAGATTGGCCAGGCAGTGCACGTCGTGTCCGGCCCTCTCAAGGATTTCGATGGCCTCGTGTCTGCGGTCATGCCCGAGGCGGGCAAGGTACGCGTCATGATATCCATCTTTGGCCGCGAAACCCCCGTTGAGCTCATGTTCGAGCAAGTGGAGAAGATATAACGTTGCTATTGCATGCAAAGGTGAGCTGTGCCCGAGTGGACCGGGGCTTCTCGCAGCGCCGCCCTGCATCGTCTGATACTTGAGATTCGATATTTTCTGACTACCAGAGAGGAAAGAAGATGGCTGAGAAGAACATAGCCGGCTTCATCAAACTTCAGATTCCTGCCGGTCAAGCGAACCCGGCTCCTCCGGTTGGCCCGGCACTGGGCGCCCAGGGCGTCAACATCATGCAGTTCTGCCAGGCGTTCAACGCCCAGACGCAGGACCAGGCTGGCACCATCATCCCGGTCGAGATCACGGTCTACGAAGACAAGACGTTCGACTTCATCTGCAAGACGCCGCCGGCAGCCGTGCTCATCAAGGAGAAGCTCGGCATCCAAAGCGGCGCGGGCATCCCGCAGATCCAGGTGGCTGGCACGCTGAGCGATCAGCAGCTGACCGAGATTGCCGAGATCAAGCTGCCGGACCTCAATGCTAACGACATCGATGCCGCCAAGAAGATCATCGCGGGCACCGCTCGTTCCATGGGCGTGCGCATCGAGGGCCAGGAGATGAAGAAGAAGTACGTGGTAACGCGCAAGCTGGCCGCCATGCTCAAGGGCGAGTCGACGGGCGAGGAAGCATAAGCGATTCGTTCGCACGTACGTATGGGTTTAAGTGGAAGGGCCTCATGATGCGGCCCGCCAATACCACGAAAGGATAGAAGCAATGGCAAAACGAGGCAAGAAGTACGAAGCAGCGCTCAAGGACGTCCCCGAGGTTGCCGTCACGCCGCTCGAGGCGATGCGCGTCCTCAAGGAGATGCAGACCGCGAACTTCGACGAGACGATCACGGGCGACTTTCGCCTGGGCATTGATACGCGCCAGGCTGACCAGCAGCTGCGCGGCACGGTGAGCCTGCCGAACGGCTCGGGCAAGACGGTGCGCGTCGCGGTGTTCGCCGAGGGAGAGGCCGCTAAGGCAGCCGAGGCAGCAGGCGCTGACATCGTGGGCACTGACGAGCTCACCGAGCAGATCAACCGCGGCGAGTTCAACTTCGACGCAGCAGTCGCCACGCCTGACCAGATGGGCAAGGTCGGCAAGCTGGGCAAGGTGCTCGGCCCCCGCGGCCTCATGCCCAACCCGAAGCTGGGCACCGTCACCAACGACGTGGCCAAGGCCATCAATGAGCTGAAGGGCGGCCGCGTGGAGTATCGCGCTGACCGCTATGGCATCTGCCACGTGACGCTGGGCAAGAAGAGCTTCACGCCTGAGATGCTCGCTCAGAACTACGGCGCGGTCTATGACGAGATCCTGCGCATGAAGCCGGCTGCCGCCAAGGGCAAATACGTCAAGTCCATCACCGTGTCCTCCACGATGAGCCCGGGCGTCATGGTCGAGCCTCAGGTGCAGCGACTTTACGACGAGGCAGTCTCTGCCGCCGAGTAGTCAACGAACTCAAGTATCTTAGAGGGGGTTGCAGCCACGTGCTGTGGCCCCCTTTCTTTATGCCCGCATGCACCAGCACATGCGGCGGCTTATGCCAGCGGGTCGTGCGGAATCAGATGGAGGGCCTAGGCGCTGCGGCGCAGTTTCCTGGCGAGCTTGTGCCAGATGTTGATGACGAAGATGGCCTCGGGAAGATCGAGCTTGATGGCGGGCGCGAAGGTGCATGCCAAGGCGGCAAGCCCACCGATGACGATGTAGGCAAGAGCCAGCACAAGCGAGCCATCCATGGGGGCTACAAAGCTGTTCAAAAGCCAATAGATGCCGCCTCCGACAGCGGCACCGATGCTGCCGAGTAAAAGTCCATGGAAGCAAGCCGTGAGGATGCGCCTCAGCTTGAAGGTGCGTCCGTAGTGTCGCTTGAGGTAGGCGAACGAGGCGATGTCGCCGATTGCGTAGGCGACGATGGTGCCGCCGGCAATCCATTCGATCGTGGCGGGATGCCCTGCCTGGTAGATGGCAGTCGCCAGCATGATGACGGCGACCTGAGCGGCTGACCCGGCGAATGTCACCACCGAGAACGCCACCATCTTGCGGATGCTGGAGAAGACCATCTGCAGATAGGTGTTGACGCCATAGAAGGGCAGCGCCACGGCCATAACGGCCAGGTACAAGGCGATCTGCGCGATGTCGTCGGCGGTAAAGGCGCCGATGTGATAGAGCGTCACGAGCGGGGTGGCGAACACGACGAGATACATAGCGAAGGGGATCATGAGGAAGAAGATCTGCGAGGTGCCCTCAAGGATGCCGCGCACGACGCCGCGAACGTCTTCGGCCGCCTGCATGCGAGACAGCTCGGTGAACAAGGCAGTGGCCACCGGAATGGCCAAAAACGAATAGGGGAACGTGAACCAGAGACGCGAGTATGCGATGACGGACGGCCCGTTGTCGGCGAAGCTGTAGGAAGCGGCGTTGGCAACGGATACGGTTACGAACCCGCATACCGTGATGAAGAGCGCCGGGATGCCGATGGAGGCGGTCTCGCGCAGCGCCGGGTCGTGCAGGTCGAGTCGGAAGCGGATGCGGATGCCGTTGTTCCTGAGGCCGGGAATCTGTATCACCAGTTGCAAGAACACGCCCAAGGGGCTGCCGATGGCGATGAGGTAGATGGCAAGCTCGGGGTTGGTGGGGGCCAGGTAGGCGTACGCGATGAACGCCGCTATCACGATGAGGTTGTTGAACACGGGTGCGATGGCGCCCCAAAGGTAGTCGCGGTTGGCGTTCAAGATGCCCGAGATGATGGACGAGGCCCCGTAGAACACGATTTGGATGGCGAAGAACTGAAAGAAGAGCGTTGCTGTGCCCATGGTCGACTGGTCGGAATAGAACGACTGCGTATAGATGATCTGCGAGGGAAACACCATGCAGATGATCGACAGCACGCCGAGCGCGAGCACGACCAGCGTGAGCAGGTTCGAGGCATACCGGTCGCTGGCGCGCTTGCCGCGATTTCTGCGCACGGAGAGATATACCGGCAGAAACGCCGTCGTCAGCATGCCTCCCATCACCAGCTCGTAGAGCATGTTCGGGAGGTTGTTTGCTATCTGGTACGAGCTGGAGAGAAACGTCGCTCCCAGCGCGAACGCCATGGCCCAGGTGCGTACGAAGCCGGTGACGCGGGAGATGATGGTGCAGATGCTGATGAGCGCGGCCGACGAGCCGACGGTAGCTGCATCGAGATTGTCCTGCTGGCTCTGCGCAGCCGCCTCTGTCGGGGCATTGGCCTTGTTGGTGCGGCGCGGAGGCCTATCAGCAGAAGCGGCGTCTTCGGATGCGGGGGGTGCCGCGTGGGCGCCCCTGCGGCGGGAGCGAGCCTCCTCGAGCTCAGGCTCGTCGTCTGGCTCGAACGTGGACTCGGGTTCGCTTTCAGGCTCAACCTCGGCGACGTCCTCTGGCTCCGCGAAGGGGTCATGCTCGTGGTCGGCCTCGGGTGCGGGCTCGACGCGAGCGTGCTTTGCCAAGATCATGATCTCGGCAGTGGCATATGCATCCTCGGTGCGCATAGAGCATTAGTTTAGCGGTAGTTGGGTATAATTGCCTTCATAAAGGAGGATAACGGGATGTTTGTTGTGGTCGTCAGGAACA
>CAJUFC010000086.1 GCA_910585565.1 uncultured Eggerthellaceae bacterium
AGCCCCGCCGCGAACAGCACGATGGTCACCTTCGCGAACTCGCCTGGCTGCAGCTGGATGCCGACCTTGATCCACGAGGTGGCACCCATGGTAGTGACGCCGATGACCGGCAGGTGCGGCGACAAGATCAAGATCACGCTGACGACGAGCATTACCAGGTAGAGGTCTGCCAGCTTGCGGTAGTCGAACGCCCACAAGACGACCATCGCCACCAGGCCCATGGCCACGCCTTGCAGCTGCCGGCTGAAGCTGTAGTCAGGGTCGGCGTCGGTGGCCGACCAGCACACGAGCAGCCCATAGCAGATAAGCGCGATGACGACGATCGCGAAGGGCAGGTACACCACCTGGGCGAACTTCGACTTCGGCTTCTGCGAGTACTGCGCCGCATGCGAGGCGTGGCGCGGGTTGACGACGCTGTCGATCTGAGGCAATGGCATAGGCAAGCGACTCCTGTGTGGCTTGGGCCTAGTCCTGGCGCCCCGAGTTGCCCGTGAACTCGATGGCCACGGACCTGCCCGACGACCCCTCGACATAGCCGAGGCCAGCCCCGGGCGGCAAGTCGTTGTTGAGCAGCTCGTCCAGCACCGCAGCCACGATGGGGCCGGCCACGTCCGAGCCGCCGCCACCCTGCTCGACGATGCACACGACCGCGTACTTGGGGTCGTTGAACGGCGCATAGGCCGCAAACCACGCGTCGTCCTTCTTGTCCGTGTGCTCGGCCGTGCCCGACTTGGCAGCAGCATCGATGCCCGCATCCACGTACATCTTCTCGAGATCAGGATGGCTCGACAGCATGTCGTGCAGCGAATCGCGCACGTACGCCAGGTGATACTCGTTCACGACCGGCTCGGCCACCACCTCGGGCTGGACCGTCAGCACCACTTCGCCCTTGCTGTTGCGCACCTCCTTGAGCAGGTGCGGCTTCATGATCTTGCCCGTCGCGATGCCGCCATAGGCGCAGGCCAGCTGCAACGGCGTCACGAGCACGTCTCCCTGGCCGATGATCATGTTGGAATAGTCGCCACCGCGCCACACGGCCTCAGACGGCACGTTGCGCCAGTGCTCCGCCTTCCACTCGGGCGTAGGGATGCGCCCGGCAGACTCCCCTGCCAAGTCGACGCCCGTCGTCGAGCCGAAGCGGTACAGCTCGAGGTATTCCTGCAGCGCCGTCTGAGACAGCTCGCCTGTCCCCTCAGGGCCGTGGTCAAAGAACGCCTTGGCTATCTCGTAGAAGACGACGTCGCACGAATGCACGATGCCGCCATGCAGGTCGAGCGTGCCGTGCCCATAGTTGTCCCAGCACTTCTGGATGTCGCCCGAGCCGAAGCCGTCCCACGAGCCTGTGCAGTTCCACACGCTGTCATAGCCCGCGTATCCATAGTGCAGCCCCGCCATCGACGTGAACGCCTTGAAGGTCGAGGCCGGGGCGTACTGCCCATTGATGGCACGGTTCACGAACGGGGAATGCGACTCCTCGGTGTTGTAGAGGTCCCAGATCTCCTGCGGTATGCCGCCGGTGAGGTACGACGGGTCAAAGGTGGGATAGCTGGACATGACGATGATGCTGCCGTCGGTGACGTCGATGGCGACGACGCAGGCAGAAACGCCCTTGCCCGTGCCGATGACGCCGTCCTCGGGAGCCACGGTGCTCGCCAGCAGCTTGTCGGTGACGTACTGCGCGTGGGCGTCTATCGTGAGGAACAGATCCGACCCGCGCGAGGGCGCCGTCTCGCTTACGACGTTGACGATGTTGCCGGAGGCGTCCACCATCATCCGGCGCGTTCCCTTGTCGCCTGCCAGCAGGCGGTCGTAGTGCAGCTCAAGGCCGCTTTTGCCAATGACGTCAGTGGACTCGATGTCGCGCCCCTGCGCCTCGGCGGCGGCCGCCAGGTCCTCGTCGGTCGTGGAGCCGGTGTAGCCCAGCGCATGGGACGCAAGCGCGCCGAAGGGGTACTCGCGCATGGAGCGCTCCTCGACGGAGATGCCGGGAAACGCCGCGGCATGCTCCGAGATGAACGCCACGTCGCGCAGCGTCGCCTCGCTCGTCACGATGCGCTGGCTCTGGGCGCCGAACGACTCGTCGCGCACCTTCTGCTTGAGCACGCCCGTCGGAATGCCAAGCACCGCCGAGAGCCGCTTGAGCAGCCCTGGGTCGTTCGCCACGTCGGCGTCAGCGAGCACCGTTTGGCACATGCGGTTCTTGACGAGCTCGATCTCGTTGCGGTCGTAGATGCGCCCGCGCGAGGCGGGCAGCGAAATGCTCGTGTATAGGTTGCTCTCGGCCTCGCTGGCGTAGCTGTCGCTGCGCACGAGCTGCATCTGCCAGAGCTTGGCCCCGATCATCGTGAATATGCCAGCGATGAGGACGCCCATGGCGGCAAAGCGGCCGCCCAGGCGGTCTGCCGGCTTGATGAGCGCCTCTTTGGACGTCTTGACGCGCACGTCCCCGTGGGAGTCATCCCCCACCTCGACGACGGAGGCCGGCCCCGCGGGCGCGCTGCCGATGCCGACCGCCTCGATATGCTCGACGTTGTCGTCATGCAGGACGCTGGCATCTGAGGTGCGCTTGCGCACGACATAGACGAGCAGCGCCACGCACGCTATGACGGCAACGGTCACGATCGCTGCGATGATGGCTTCGAGCATGAGGCAGAACCTAGCCTATCTTGGTGTCGAGTATCGTCATCTCGTTGGGACGCTTGTCGCGGAAGACGAACCTCTGAACGAGCAGGTAGATAATCACAGCCAAAACGATATCATAGGCCGCGCACGGCAAGGCCACGCTCACGAGCGATTCCAGCAAACCGACATCCAACGCGAACGCCGTCATCAAAAGGGCGTAGGCCACCTCGAACACGAGGCAGACGCCAACAACGATGACAATGGGGATGAAGATGGTCTCGTTGTCGAAGATGCGCTGCAGCACCGAGGCGACGAACGTAGCCGCCACGCAGACGAAGGCCATAGAGCCCACTGGGCCTGACCCCACCAGGTCATAGGCGATCCCCAACAAGAAGGGCAAGACGTAGCCGACGTGCCGCGCATTGGCAACGGCAAGCGCGATGACCCAGCACAAGACGAAGTTGGGCATCGCGTTCAGTATCTGGATGTTGGGCGCAACGGCGACCTGCAACAGCACGGCGACGACCGAGCCGACCACCTGCACCACGCGAACGGCAAAGGGCGACATGTCACTCACCTTCCCCGCTCGGCTGCGATGTGTTGGAGGCGATTGCCGCATCAGACGCCGGCGGCACAGCCGTCGCGCCAGCAGAAGACGACACGAGCGCGCCTTCCGGCACCACGACGTCGTCCACGTTCGCCTCAGACGCGCTGAAGACCACCATGATCTCCTCCAGCGAAGATATCTGCTCGTTTTGCGCGACGACGATCTTGCGGGCGTCGTCGCCAGTCTGTCCCTCCACGCGCACGACCGTCCCGATGAGAAGCCCTTTGGTGTAGCTGCCGCCCAGGCCGCTCGTCAAGACGACGTCCCCGATGCTGACGCTCACGTCCGCATCGATGTTCTCGAGGAACAAGATGCCTTGCAGCGACCCGCGCACGATGCCTTCGGCACGGCTGGACTGGATGATGGCCGACACCCCCGACTGCACGTCAGTGATGAGGCGCACGGTGGAAGACCCGCTTGCGACGGACACCACCTGGCCGACGACGCCGCTTGGCCCCAGCACCGTAAGCCCCAGCTCGACCCCGTCAGCCGAGCCCACATCCACGGTGATCGTCTGGTTCCACGCATCCGTCGAGCGCCCGATGACGCGCCCGGTAACACCCCTGATATCGTATGTCTGCTTCATGTTCAGCAGGCCCTGCAGCCGCTCGGCCTCGAGCCGATATTCCTCGGTCTGCGTCACCAGCTCGGTCAGCTCCTTGTTCTGCTGCCGCAGCTCCGAGAGCGTCGTGGCGTCAGCCATGGCGTCCCCCAACCCCGTCGATATGCGATCGACGGCCGCGCCGCCCGTGGCCCCCACGAGCTTGAAGGGCGAGACGATGGCGTTCACCTGCGCCTGAACGAGATGGAGCGCCCCGCGGGGCCCCTCGCTCACATACAGCGTCATCAGCAACAGCGAGGCGATGAGGAACACCACCAAAAGGATGCCGGAGAGCCGGGAATTCCCGCTGTCCTTGAAGTTGAGGGCCATGAGAAGGCAGCAGTCCTTGGCTATTTGGAGTGCATGAGCGTCTGCTTGAGGGCCGTCGGCGTCTCGAGCACCTTAAGGCAGCCCGACACGACGTTGGTCAGGGCAGACTCGCTGACCCACACGGGAATCTCCAGCTCGTTGGTGAGATAGCGGTCGAGCCCCGAGAGCAAGCCGCCGCCGCCTGTGAGCAGGATGCCGTTTTGGATGATGTCCGAGGCCAGGTCGGGGTTGGTCGTCTTGAACGTCTCCTTGATGTGCACCACCATCTCCTCGATGGGCATCTGAAGGGCCGCCCTCACGTCCTCTGACTGGATCGTGACCTCTTTGGGCTGCTCGGTGTAGACGTCCTGGCCCGAGATGATCATGTCGCGCTCGCGCCCGTCCTCGAAGGGCAGAACCGATCCGATCTTGATCTTGATGACCTCGGCCATGCGCTCGCCGATCTTGATGCCCAAAAGGTCGCGCAGGTGCAATGCGATCGCCTCGTCAAGGCGGTTGCCCGCCAGGCGCAGGCTGGACGACGACACGATGCCGCCGAGCGAGATGACGGCTACCTCGGTGGTGCCGCCGCCGATGTCGACGACCATGGAGCCTGTCGGCTCGGTCACCGGCAGGTCGGCTCCCATGGCAGCAGCCATGGGCTCTTCGATGAGGTAGGCCTGGCGTGCGCCCGCCTGAATGGACGCCTCGAACACCGCGCGCTTCTCCACCGAGGTGGCACCGCACGGGATGCAGATGACGATTCTCGGCTTGGCCTGCCAGGGATACTTGCGCTCGGAGGCCTTGTTGAT
Organism: uncultured Eggerthellaceae bacterium; assembly: GCA_910585565.1. GTDB lineage: Bacteria > Actinomycetota > Coriobacteriia > Coriobacteriales > Eggerthellaceae > MGBC163016. The sequence goes on from CAJUFC010000086.1 coordinate 4,952, forward strand.
GAACGCCGAGAGCATCGCCTCGGTCACGTCGTAGTCGGCGATGACGCCGTCTTTCAGCGGATGCTCCGCCGTAAACGCGTCAGGCGTGTGGTTGATCATGTTCTTGGCCTCGTGACCCACGGCCAGAACGCGGTTGGTGCTCTTCTCTATCGCAACGACAGAGGGCTCGTTGATGACGATGCCCTCGCCCGTGATGGCGACCAGCGTATTTGCAGTACCGAGGTCGATTGCCATGTCCGGCGACATGGACGAGCCGATCCCGGAGAATCTGTCCCAAAACGACATCTAAAGCGTTCTCCATATATAGCAGCGTGTTTGCAGTCGTGGAGAAAATTCTATCACATTCCCTCTTTCCCCCGCATGCAGCTGCCCTTCCCGCATCCATCGCCGCCGGGAAGGGCAGCTGATTCAAGCCTGGGCGCCACCACGTCACGCGAGTCAGCGCCGTACCCACGCCACCTCGCGCGGGATGCGCGCAGGCGTCCCCTAGACGTCAAGCGCCGCGTGGTATGCCTCATAGACCGCCAAGGTGATGTTTGCCGGGCGCAGGGCATCACCAACGATGCGCACGAACGGGGCGCCGTCGCGCAGCGCATCCACCACCGAGCTGCGTGAGCGCTGCCCGATGGCACTGACGACGGCCTGGCACGGCACGACCAGCTCCTCGCCGTCGCTCGTCCGCACGTGCACGCCCGCGCCGTCGATGCCCTGCGCGCTCGCGCCGCACAGCACCTCGACGTCCTCGCCTGCCAGCTCGTCGAGCAGGATCGGCCGATGTCGGATGTTGGCGTCAGGTGCCAGCTCGTCGCGCATCTCGATCAAGTGCACCGCATGCCCCGTGCGCGCCAGGTGCAGCGCGCATTCGCAGCCGGTGAGGCCGCCACCGATGACAGCCACCTCCGGGCCCACCTCGGCGCCATCGAGATACAGCTCATCGATAGAGACCACCCGCGCATCCGCGCTCACGGGAAATGGCAGCGGGATAGGCTCAGACCCAACAGCAACGATGAGCGCATCGGGCCGGAAGGCTTCGCAGAACCCAGCGTCGACGGGCTGGTTCAGCATGACGTGCACGCCAGCGCGCTCCACAAGCCGCGCATACGTCTTTCCAAGCTCGTACATATCATGCTTGAAGGGCAGCGCGGCCTCGGTGCGCAGGATGCCGCCGAGTTCGGAGGTCTCCTCGCAGAGCGTCACGTCGTGCCCGCGCAGAGCTGCGGTGTGCGCCGCCTTCATGCCGGCGATGCCCCCTCCGGCCACCAACACGCGCTTGCGCCTGAGCGCCGGCGCCATCGTCAGCCCCTCGAATTCGCGCCCGATGAGCGGGTTCACGGCGCACCGACGCGTCTGCGTCACCGGACGCTCGGCCATGCACGCAAAGCAGCGCAGGCACTTCACCACCTCGTCGCCCCGGTTCGCCATCACCTTGTTCGGCAGCTCAGGATCGGCCAGAAGCGCCCGCGCCATAGCTATGCCATCGGCCTGGCCGCTGGTGATGATCTCCTCCATCTGAGCCGGGTCGGATAGGCCGCCGATGGCGATGACCGGCACGCTCACATGCTGCTTGATCTTGGCCGCCAGGTGCACGTTCACGCCATGCGCGCGGAACATCGACGGATGGGTGATGGAGAACCCGAACTGATACGAGCCGGCAGACACATGCAGGATGTCGATGCAGTCCTCCAGCGCACACGCGATGCGCACGCCCTCCTCCACGTCGTATCCGCCCTCAAACAGCTCAGAGCCGCTGATGCGCAGCTCGATTGGGAAGCGCGGCCCCACCTTGGCGCGGATGGCCTCGAGGATGCGCCGCGCGAAGCGCGTGCGCCCCTCCAGCGTGCCGCCATATTCGTCGTCGCGATGGTTGAACCACGGCGACAGAAACTGGTTGATGAGCCAGCCGTGACCCGCATGCACCATGCACATTTGGAACCCGGCTCGCTGGGCGAGCGCCGCTGCGTTCGCATAGGCCTCCACGATGTCGTCGATCTGGGCATGGGTCAGCGCCCGCACAGGGATGCCATCCGGGCGCATCCCGTCAGAGGGCCCGTATTGGCACAGCTCGCCCTTTTTCTTCTTGTCGACCATGTAGGTGCCGGCGTACTGGCCTGAGTGGGACAGCTCGATGGACGCGACGGCGCCGTGGCGCTTGATGGCATCGGCGACATAGGCGAACGCGCCCAGCTGCCCAGGCGTCGACAGCGACAGGTGCAACATCTGCGAGCCGTCCGTCTCCGGGTGCACCACCAGCTCGCTCACCGTGACGCTGGCGGCCCCTCCCCGGGCGCGCGCCTCGTAGAAGCCCTGCGTCCGCGGACCCGGCGTGCCTTCGGCGGTGATGTCGGTCGCCCCCATGGGGGCCGAGCACATGCGATTGCGGAAGGTGAGCGGCCCTACGCGCAGCGGAGCACACAAGTTCGGGTAGTCGCGCTTCATGAAACGCCTCCTTGACGTCGTGCGGCATGACGCCGCCCCATGCCCTTCGAGCCCTCACGCACAAGCCACACCACTGGGGGCCTATGAGGGCCACATGCAAGAAGGGCGGCTCGGATCCGAGCCGCCCTTCCATTCTGCTAGGAACGATGCCCTTTGACGCTCAGCATGCGATTGAGGGCATTCAGGTACGCCTTGGCCGACGATACGATGATGTCGCCGTCGGCACCGCGGCCGATGTACATCTCGCCGTCGTCCGCCTTGATGCGCACGGTCACCTCACCCAGCGCATCGATGCCGCGCGTGACCGAGGTGACCGAGTACTCCGTGAGGTCGGTGGCCTGCCCGATGACCTTGTCGATGGCCTTGTAAGCCGCGTCCACCGGACCGGTTCCCCAGTCGCATACGGTGACGTGCGTGCCTTCGGGGTCGACGAGCGTGAGGGTCGCGGTGGGCTTGAGCGGGAACCCGCAGCTGATTTGCAGGCGGTCCAGCTTGTAGAGCGCCTCCTCCTCGCGGTCGCGCTCGTTGACGAGCGACTCGAGGTCCTCGTCATACACCTCTTTCTTGCGGTCGGCGAGATTGAGGAACGCCTCATAGAGCTGGTCGAGCTTCTCCTCACCGAACTCATACCCCAGCTCTTCCAGGCGATGCTTGAGCGCCGCATGCCCGCTGCGGGCCGTCAGCACGATCTGGCTGGCACCCGCGCCCACGTCAGCGGGATCGATGATCTCGTACGTGTCGCGCTTCTTGAGCACGCCGTCTTGGTGAATGCCCGACGAATGCGCGAAGGCGTTGGCGCCAACGATGGCCTTGTTCGCCTGCACCTGCATGCCCGTGATGGACGAGACGAGGCGCGAGGCCTTGACGAACTCCTTGGTGTTGATGTCGGTGTGGGCGTCTAGCTCCTGCTCGTGCATGCGGATCGCCATGACGACCTCTTCCATGGCGGTGTTGCCGGCGCGCTCGCCCAGGCCGTTGATGGTGCACTCGATCTGGCGCGCGCCGCACTTGACGCCAGCCATGGCAAGCGCGGTGGCCATGCCGAGGTCGTTGTGGCAATGCACCGCGATCGTGACGTCGTCGATGCCGCGCACGTTGTCGACGAGATACTTGATGCGCGCGCCGAACTCGTCTGGCAGCGAGTATCCCGTCGTGTCAGGAATGTTCACGACCGTGGCACCTGCGTCCACGACCGCCTGCACGATGCGCACCAAGAAGTCATAGTCCGAACGACCCGCGTCCTCGGCATAGAACTGCACGTCGTCAACGTAGCTCTTCGCCAGCTCGACCGCATGCACGGCGCGCTCGACCGCCGTGTCCTCGTCGATGCGCAGCTTGTCGTAGATATGGCTCTTCGAGACGCCGATGCCCGTATGGATGCGCGGGCGCTTCGCGAACTCGAGCGCTTCGGCCGCGCACACGATGTCTTTGTCTACCGCGCGGGTCAGTCCGCACACCACGGCGTCATAGCCTGCCAGCTCGGATATCTTGCGGACGCTCTCGAAGTCGCCAGGCGAGGATATGGGAAAGCCCGCCTCGATGATGTCGACGCCAAGACGCAGAAGCTGACGAGCAACGACGAGCTTCTCCTCGGTGTTCAT
>CAJUFC010000087.1 GCA_910585565.1 uncultured Eggerthellaceae bacterium
AGACCATCAATAGCGTTTTTGAGGAAACGTCCCTGCTGGCGCGATTGCTAGCAGGGACGTTTCGTTAAGGTTTCACGTCGCTGTCGAGTCAGCCCCCGCGCCCGCCAGCACCGCCACCGCCTCCTCGGGCGTGAGGGCGGCGCACTCCTCGGGCTGCTCGTATGGCTCGCCGTATACGGCGGCCACGTCGATCGACTCCATCATGCGCCCCTCTCGACCGCTGCCTCGAAGCGGGCAGCCCAAGGGGCGTCCGGCGTGCCCAGCTCGAACATGGGGATGTCGCACCCGTAGCAGGCGCGGTGGACCATCTGGATGGCCGTCACCTCGTCGGGATGGGCAAGGGGGTGGCACGCGCTGCCGTCGTAGTAGACGAGGTAGCCCTCGCCGTTGGGCTGGTAGATACAGGGCATCTTGCTCCTTCGTTTCGTCGTTGTCTGTTGGGCGCCGCCCGTGATGCGGGCATGCAGCGCCCGCCATTTCGCGTTGTCGATATATGGTTTGGGGCAGAGCTTGCGGCTCGCGTCATAGTGGCGCACCACATGGTCGGCCGGGATGCCGAACTCGCGCATGAGCATGGGCACCAGCTCGGACAGAGCGGCGATTTGCGCCTCGGTGAAGTCCTCGCCCGACGACACCACCTCGATGTGGACGCAGTTGGCGTTGTTGATGCCGTACCTGCCGTGCCCGTCGCCCACGGCCCAGGTATAGTGCCCCCACAGGTCGCAGTTGTACTGGACGGTCGTGCCGTCCTTGTCGATCACGTAGTCGGCCGATGCCCGGGTGCCCTGGGGGTTGTACTCGAAGTACCTGCAGTTGTCGAGCGCGGTGCCGTCGCCGGCGGTGTAGTGGATGGAGGCGTACTCCGGCCCCCAGCGCCTCACCGAGCGGTTGCGGACTCCGTTGAACCTGACGAGGCGCATCACTCGCCCCTGATGCGCTCATACATCTCGGGCTGGCCCTTCTTTGGCGGATGGTACGTGAACGCGTTTTCGATTCTGTCGTTAGTCATGGTTGATCCTTTCGTTCTAAAAATGCAAGATATGTTCCCGATTAAGTCGTTTTCGTTCGGATTCTTCTGAAAACGTATGCATATTGCGCAAAACCGCGCGCTATTCGCCCTTGCCCGTGCCGACCTCGGCCAGCGCGTCCAGCCACCCGCAGGTCACGCCCACGGACTTGTAGGCCGCATACGCCACCTGCATGCCTCCGACCGCCGCCATGAGGCACGTGACCCATGCGGCAGGCGTGGCGGGCACCCCGCCCACGAGCGCCGCCACGACGCCCGCCAAGAGCGACGTGCCGATTGCCAGCCAGCGGGCGGCGTTCCCAGAAACGGTCTTGTTGCGGATGAGCGCGACGACGTACGGCACCACGAGGGCCGTCACCACCAGCGCGATCGCTTCGATTCCTGTCATGATGATTCCTCCTAGATCTCTTTCGCGTACAAGAAGTTGACCTGCTGCTTGACCTCCTTCATGTCCTGCTGCAGCTGGTGCGAGCCTGACTGGGAGAGCTTGAGGTCGTTGTGCAGGGCCTCGTTCGACACGACCACCTGCTCCATGAGCGTCTTGAGCGCGCCCATGAGGGCGTTCGACTCGTGCATGGCCTCGACCATCTGGCCCTTTATCTCGGCCATCTCGCGCTCGTGCTCGGCGTGGGCCTTGGCCTCCTCGGCCTTGCGCTGCTCTCGCTGCTGCTCGATCTCCAGCTCGGCCTTCGCCTTCTCCTTCTCCAGCTCGGCCTGCCGCTCGGACCTCTTGTCGAGATGGGCCAGGAGGCGCCACCCGAAGATGGCAGCGACGCCCACGAACATGAGGCCCAGGAACCACTCGGGGCCGTAGCCGCCGGCCGTCCTGACGAACTCGACTGCCGCCTCGTCCACTCCGCATCACCCCCTTTCGCTGCTCAGATAAAACGGACGTTTGATTTTCGCTGCATCGACGTGGGCGCCGACCGGCTTGCGGACGGGTCGGGCAACGCCGGCTTCACGCTCCAGTGCCGCTCGGTCGTCGGCGACGAACGGCAGATGGGCGCGTCCTCGAAGTCTGGCGGCTGGGCCGCATCCGACCTCCGCGCGTGGATGCAAGACGAGATGTATCCCGCGCTTCCCGACGACGTGCGGGCCGCCGTCAAGACGGTCGCCAAGGGCTACAACCCCGAGGGCGGCTCGAAGGTGTCCGAATCGGCCGACCGGCTTTTCATCATCTCCTACAAGGAGCTGTTCGGCTCCGGCAAGTACGGGGACGACGGAGCCTGGTACCGGTACTGGGCCGAGCACACCGCCGCAGAAGACCGGATAATGCGCACCCTCGCCGGAGAGGCGAGGATATGGTGGCTCCGCAACCAGATCATCGACGGGAACTACAGCAACGTGACGCACCTCGGGGGAGAGAATCGCAACCCCCAGACGAGCTGGCGGTACGCGGTCCCCTGCTTCTGCGTGTAGCCGTGAACTCATACGCAGAAGCAGGGCGCTATCCCGAACTGGTAGGACGTGTTCTTGCTGCAGCTCGTGACGGTGCCGCGCTCGTTGTAGGCTTTCCAGTTCCCAATGGAGCCGTTGCTGTCCGAGGTCGGCCAGAGCACGGCCTCGCCTTCGTGGTGCTTCACGAGATACGGGTACGTGTTCGAACCGGTCGGGTCGAACGGCGGGCAGTGCCCCGCGTAGTAGGCGTACACAGGGGGGTTGACGAAGCGGTCGGCGTACAGCGGGTGCATGAGGAACACGTTCTCCTCGAGGTCTTCCGTCTGCACCGATTCGGTTCGGTAGACGTTTCTCAGCACGTCTTTCACGGCCGCTCTGACGGCGTCCTCAAGCCCCGGCATCACGGTCTCCCGGCAGTACCTGCGGAACCCCGACGTCTCATACGGACATCCGCTCTGGCGCATGCGCGAGATGCAGTCGACGCTCTGGAGTGTGAACCCCGCGTTGCCGCCGTCGGCGAGCCTGTCCTGCCCCACGCCGATGCAGCGGAAATCAAACGTCCCCATTCCTTGGACGGTCACGGGCTTGGTCTGCCCGACCAGGTGCGCGTACAGTTCTGGGTTGGCTGCCGCATGCGCAGACATCGCGTCCAGCTCGTCCCACGACGCGTCCGCAAGCGCCTCCGGAACGGGAGGCCGGTAGCGCAAGAAGAACGCCTTGGGCGCGATCCAGTCCACGTCGGTGTCCGTCGTGGCCTTCGCTCCGCCCGCGTCGCGCCACGAGTCAGCCGCCCAACCCTCGGTCGCGCTCGCGGGGTACGCCTCCGGCAGCAAGAGCTTGCCGCCGTACGCCTGCGCCAGCACCTGCTGGGTCGCGCCGTCCTCCCACGCGCCGCCGTTGGCGTCGAACACGGCAGGCACCTTGAGGGCGAGCGATTCGGGCGTCGCCCACGCGGCGTCCCCGTCGGCGTCGGACGCCTTGACGAGTATGTCGCCCTTCTTGCCGCCGGCCGGCAGCGCGACGGGGGCTTGCTGCCATTCCGGGTCGCCGCTCTCGCCCACGCCCATGACCTGCCCGGGGACGCCGCCTTGCGGCACGCCCGCGCCGGCGTCCCCCTTGGGGCCTGGCTCGCCTTGGGGTCCCTGCTCGCCGGGGTCGCCCTTGGGGCCTGCCTCGCCCGCGTCCCCCTTGGGGCCTTGGGGGCCTGTCGCGCCTGTCGCGCCCTTGTCGCCCTTAGGGCCTTTTATGTCGACCGGCGCGGGGTTCTCCCTGCCCTTGTCGTTGGCCCACGAGATGACGCCCTCGCTGCTCACGCTCGGGGTGTAGGTCGCGCCGTCCAGCTCGCCCGCCGCCAGCTTGCTCTCTATGTCTGCCACGAGGTCGCGCGCGTCGATGACGACGGCCTCTATCTCGCCAGTGGCTGCGTTGACGGCCTCGGCGACGATGGCGTCCTCCATGTCCTTGACCTGCGACGTGACAAGCTCCGCCATGTCCTCGATGGTGGAGACGCGCTTGACCGCGCCGGGCGCGAAGCAGATGTACGCCGCTCTGCCGTCCTTGGCGTCCGGGTCGTCGGAAAGCACGATGGCCCACTCGCCAGGGAGCAGCTTCATGGGATCGAAGCGCAGGTGCGCTCCGCGTCTCAGCTGTATGGGCATCTAGTCCTCCAACATCCAGTCGATCTCCAGTATCTCGGTGCCGCTCAGCTTCCCGATGACCTCGGTCGCGGGCACCGTGAACAGCTTGGGCTCGTGCTCTATCGCCGAGATGGGGGCAAGCCGCTCCGCGAACTCGCCGAACCTCGCGCTGGCTGGCGATATGCCGAACTGGCCGGTGGGCTCGCCGTCCTCGCCGACCAGCTCCTCGCCGAGCTCTTTGATGAGCTCGTCGCGCATGCCGACGTATTCGACGAGCTCGTTTGCGAGCGCGCGCGTGTTGCGGGCCGCGGCATATCCCAGGATGTCTGTTCTGCCTAGGTGCCTCTTCAGGGCGTCGCACATCTCGTCCATGGCTGCGTTCGTGTATGTCCTGCCTTCTAGTCGCATCTCTTGTATCCCTTTCCCTCGTAGTGCTCGGCTTCCTCGACTGGTATCACGACGGCGACTCCGTTCTTCTCGACCCAGCAGCCGCTCTCGGCGGTGCCGTACGGGTCGATGCTGTCTTCGTCGTCTTCGTCGTACAGGCCGTAGCCGTTCGACAGGTAGTGGTCCAGCTCATCGTCTGGGACCATCGCGAGTATTCCGTTCTTCTGGACGATCCGGTGCGCGAGGGTCACTTCCATGCCGGCTCCTTCCTAGTGCACCTCGACGCCTGTGAGCAGGCCCTTGGTGAAGGTGACGATGACGATGCCGTAGTTTCCCGGCGTGTAGGTGAAGTTGGGTCCTGACCACGACCCGATCTGGTGCACCAGCACCATCTTCGACGACTGCGCGACGTAGGCGGCGCCTATCGCGGTCTCCGTGGACACGTAGTCGCCGACCGTGATGCTGGGGGCCAGGAGGGATATGACGCCCTTCCCGGCGAGCTTTATGCCGTAGTCGCCCGAGCCGCGCTGCGAGCAGAAGTTGATGTATCCGCCCGAGGAGTAGCTTTTGCCGCCGCGCACGGAGCCTGACGATATGCCCGTCCATAGCGTGCCGTCGCAGGCGCTGAAGCCGTCGTGGTTCATGAGCACGCCCGTGCCGCTGCCCGTGTGTGCGACCCTGCCGTCATATATCCGCGTCGACTCGATGTTGAATCCGGCTATCTTTCCGGACGTGCAGGTGAAGTATCCGTTCTTGGTCATCGAGGTGTTTCCCGCGTCCCATGAGAGGCGCGGCGTCCTGATCGTGATGTCTCCCGACTCGACGGACAGCTGCGAGGACACGTCGCCCTTCGACACCTTGAGCTCGATCTGCTCCGAGGTGACGCGTATCTTTCCCATTGCGCCCGAGTCGCACACCCTCCATTGGCGGTTGTTGTCGTACACGAACGTGATCGTGTCGAGGCTGTCCCACGAATAGAAGCTGTTTCCCTCGAAGGCGTGGTTGTCGACGATGATAGGGAGCGCGCCCGTGCCGCTCACGTTGAGCGTGGGATAGTCCGCCGTGTTGGCATACTGGAACAGGATGGTCACCGTGGCACCCGAGACCAGCTTGAAGTCGCTGACGGCTACGGTCTTCTCCCTGACGCCTTCCCGGGTCAGGCAGTAGGCGAAGTTGGAGAGCCGGCTGCTCACCTGAGCGACTATCTCGTTGCCCTTGACGGAGAGCTCGCCCTTGGTCGCATAGGTCCGCTCCATGTCTGCTTCGAGGTTTTGGACCGTGACGGAGAAGCCCTGTGCGGTCGACACGATCTTGGACGACGCCCCGGCGTCGGCGACGCGCCAGCGCGCAGACGCCTCGTCGTACACCAGTGTGACGACATCCTCTGCCATCCACGAGTAGATCGGGTCGATGGGGGCTGCCCCCAGGTAGATGGGCCTCGCTCCCGTGCCGTTCACGTTGAGGGTCGGGTTCTTCGCGGTGTTCGGGTTGGCGAACCGGACGCATACGAGCGCGCCGTCGCGAAGCTCGAAGCTGGTGCAGGTCGCGGCCTTCTCGGCGACGACGCTTGCCGTCGGACAGTAGCCGTAGTGGGCGCGGGCGGCGTCGATGGAGCCTATTATCGACGAGCTGTCGATGGTCAGGCTCTCTGCGCTGATGCGCACCTCTCCCGTGTCCACGTCGGCGTAGAACATCTCCTTCGAGCCCTTCATGACGCTGAGGGCGCCCGACGTGATGTAGCTTGCGTCGAGGCCGATGGTGTAGACGCGCTCCAGGATGGCGTTGCCGGTGGCGTCGAGCGCATAGGGATAGGTCTTGCCGCCGTCCGTCGAGAAGCCTATCGCGTCTGCCGTGAGCTTCCAGACCGTCTGGGACTCGCCGATCGTCGGCTTGTCGTGGACGTAGTAGACCTTTCCGCCGTTCTCGGCGTCCTCGGACGTGACGAACATGCCGCTGCTCTTGCCAAGCTTCTCCGCCATGTTCTCGATGGCTATCTCGCGGGCGGTGCGCTCCTTGGCGAGCTCGTCGCGAAGCTTCTTGATCGCCTTGGTCTGCGCGGAGAATCCGGCTGCGCTGTTGCGCGAGGGCGTCTCGGCGCTGCAGGCGAACGTCTGGTACGCGCCGGCCTGGAAGGTCGTGCGCGTGATGAACGTGCGGCATGAACGCTGTCGGGAGTCGATGACGATGGCGGGGTCGCCGGCCTCGATGGCCGGGCTTCCCAAGGCGCTCAGGTCGAGCGGGCGGAAGCGCAGGCCGACGACGCGGCTGCCCACCCGAGCTGCAACGTCCGAAGCCTTGCCGTAGGGGATTAGCGGGTTGTCCGCGATGGAGAGGACGTAGCCAGGCTCGCCGAACAGCGCCGTCTCGCCGCCATGGCCCCCTGCGTCAGAGTCCTCGTCCTGCGCCGTGACGGAGACGCCCGTTATCACCACGTCGTCCGTGACGATCGTGGAGGACGACAGCGCGTGGATGACCGCGAAGTCGCGATGGTCGAACGTGCCGCCGTCTGCCGAGTCGCCGGCCGAGTAGTCGTCGAACGTGCCGCCGTCTGCCGTGTCGCCTGTCAGGTACGGATCGACGTAGGGGTCGGCCGGCCCATATGGCTGGATGGTGTATCCCTCGTCGAACTCGCCGCCGTCGAGCCAGTCCTCTCCGTCGAACTTGGACTCGTCGTACCAGTCCAGGCGCAGCTTCCCTTCGTTGTCGAACCGCGCCCAGCATCCGGCGCACTGCGCCGCGTACGAGATGACGTCGTGAGACGTGAGCGCGCCGTCGGGGCGCTTCGGAACGGCATAGTCGCTGTTAGGGAACGCCGTGTTTGCGAGCGTCAGGTTGTAGCGCGCACAGATTTCCATCGCGATCGTGCGCAGCGACGCGGGGTAGCGGGTGGCGACTTCGGCGTAGTCGCGGTCGAGCCTGCTCATGTTGTCGAGCGCGGTGAGCTGGATGGTTGACGGCATCGCTGCCGGCTGGTCGAGCCAGTAGACGCCCTTGCGCAGCCACTCGACGGCGCCGCCGTCCAGCTCCACGCCGACGGAAGGTTCGATTCTCGCGCCCGAGAAGTCGTAGCCGCTGAAACGCTCGTCATAGTTGTTGAGGGTCACGGTGCACTGGTTGATGATCGCGGCTCCGATGTCGAACGAGCCGGACGACGAAACGGCATCGTCGAACTTCACGCCGCCCATCACGAAGTCGTCCCCCTCGAGGCGCAGCAGCGTGCCGTCTGCGAGGCGCACGTCGGCCTTTACGAGAACCTTGCTCTCCTCGGCTATCTTCCGCTCGAACGCGTAGCTTACGTTGAGCATGGCATCACCGCTCTATGATCGAGAAGGAGAGCGTCGACATGGTCGTCCTCTTTCCCGTCGGGTCGTTCAGGGTGATCTGGCGGAACGGGGAGGACCTGTCGCCGACATAGAAGCAGCGTATCTCGAACGTGCCGTCGAGCACGTCGAGATACCTGACGTAGACGTATTGCGGGTTGAACATCCGCATGATCTGCGATGCCTGCTTGAGGCTCAGGTTCTTCCACGCAAGCGAAATCTTTCGCTTCTGGGTGACGCGGTTCTTGTACATGGTTGCGTTGGCGTCCTGCACGCGCCCGGAGTCGGACGCGGATATGTCTTGGAGGCCGTAGCCGATGTCGTCTGGCTCGACCGGAACTTCGACCAGGCTTGTCGCCGACGTTCCCACCGATATGCTCGATGCCATGATTCACCCCTATAGTCCGAACGCGAGCTCCGGGCGCAGCTCGCCGCGGCGCAGCAGCGACTCGCTGCCCTTGCTCACGGCGCGCGCAAGCTCCTCGTTCCCCACCTGCAGCACCATGGTCACATCCCTGTCGCTTGGCTGCTGGAGCGCGGGAGCCATCTGCATCAGCGCGGACACCATCGCCTGCTGCACCGCCGCGGCCAACTGCTCGGCGTTGCCGCCCGCCTCCTCGCGCACGATCTGCCGGATGAGCGATTCGGGCGCTTCGAGGTTCGTGCCGCTGGTCTGGTCGCCCAGCACTGCCAGGAACTTGCGGTTGGGCGGTATCACGGCGCCTTGGGCGAGGTACGGTATCTGGGGCATCCGTACGTTCAATGACCAGTCGAGGCCGAAGAAGCCGAGGATGTCGCCGATTCCGCCCGTTATCGAGTTGATGAAGTCGCCGAAGGAACCGAGCGCGCAGTTGATGGCATAGATGAGGCCGTTGACGATGCACCTGAACTTCTCCTGCCACCATTCGAGCGTGAAGATGGGCGCGATGTATGTGTTCCAGAACGACACGATGCCGTTCCATATCTCCTTGATCTTCTCTTGCAGGAAGTCCCAGTTTAGGGCGGCAGCGCCCACGAACATACCTATCCCTGCGAGGATGCAGGCGATTCCGAGCGGGATTCCGGCGCCCGTGAAGAGCAGGATGATGCCGATTACAATCAGGCAGCCCCCTATGATGAGCAGGAGCTTCGTCATCTCGTCCTGCATCTCGGGCGTCATGCTGTCCCAGTTCAAGGCTACGGCCGTCGCGAGCATCCCGGCGCCGATTATCATGAGGCCGACGCCCAGCGGCGCGGCCACGCCGGTGAGGGCAAGGATGGCTCCCACGACGAGGAAGGCGACGCCCACGATCTTGAACAGCTCCGTTACGGCGTTTTGCATGTCCGGCGTCATGCTGTTCCAGTTCAGGAAGACGAGCGCGGCGAGGCCGGCCGCGCCGAGGAGCATGAGCCCGACGCCGAGCATGGGGTTCGCCCCCGTGAAGGTGAGGATGGCGCCGATGACCAAAAGGGCGATGCAGAGAATCGCCATCAGGCCGGACACGGCTGCCTGGGTGTCGGCGTCCATGCTGTTCCAGCTGAGCGCCACGGCCGCGCCGAGCATGACCGCGCCGGCGGCAATGAGGCCGACCCCTAGCGGGATGTTTATGCCCGTGAGGGCGAGGATGGCGCCGACGACCAGCAGAGCGACCCCGATGATCGCCATCAGGGCGATGAGGGATCCCCTTGTTTCGGCGTCCATGCTGTTCCAATTGATGGCCGCCGCGGTTCCAAGCATGATGGCGCCGGCGGCTATAAGTGCGATTCCCAGGGGCACGTTGACGCCAGTGAAGGCGAGGACGGCCCCTATCACGAGCAGCAGGATTCCGCCGATGACCAGCGCGGTCGTGATGGCCTGCTGCACCTCTGCGGGCAACAGCCCCCATTGCTCCTGCAGGGCCGTGTACACCATGAGCGCGCCTATGGCCATGAGCGTGATGCCCAGCGGTATGTTGATGCCCGAGAACGCGAGGATGGCGCCCACGGCCATGAGGGCAGCACCGAGGATGACCATGATGGCCCCCAGCTTCTCGTCGATCTGGCCTGCGCCCAGCGCGCCGAAGTCGAGCGACGCCTCTTGCGGCTCCTCGTCCTTCTCGGCCGACTTGTCCGCCTGCATGGCGTTCAGCTCGTCGAACGCCATGACCGACTTGCTTGCCTCCTTGGTGGCCTTGGCCGTCTTCTTCTTGGCCTTCGCCTCGCGCTCGGCGGCCTGCGCGGCCTCCCGCGCCGCCCTGATGGAGCCGGCGATGTCGGTCTTGAACACGGAGTCCACGAGCCTTGCGAGCGTCATGAGCATGCTCGAAAGGATGTTCATGAGGCCCGTGAGCGCCGTGGCTATGCCGTTGACGAGGGGGGCGGCGAAGCCTGCCATGGTCGCCTTGAGCACGGCGAGCGAAGCGGCGAAGCGGTCGTTCTCCTGCATCGTCTCGGCGAGGTGGTCCTTCATTGCGTCCAGGGCGCCGGCGATGAGCGAGAACACGAACGCCTTCTTGGCGAGCGCGTTGATCTTGCGCCCCAGCTTGTCCATGCGGCCCTCTGCGTCCGCCGTCGACTTCCGCACGGCCTCCGTTCCAGCAGACATGGACTTGCCGTAGCTGCGGGCGACGCTGTCCTGCTTTGCCTTGACCTTCTCGGCGCTCGATGCCTGCGACGCCATGGACCGCTGGTATTCGGCGGCAAGCTCCTTCTGCCGCGCCTTCGCCTCGTCGAGCTGGGTGGAGTATGCCTTGGAGCGTGACTCGGCGTTCTGCCACTTGTTGTTGAGCCCGTCGATAGCGGATATCTGCTTGTCGAGGCTCTTGGTGGCCTCGTCGAGGTCGCCCCTCGTCGCCTTGATGGCCTCCTGCTGCGCGATGTATTGGCCTGGCGTCCCCAGCGGCGCGCCTTCCAGCGACGCCAGCTTCGCCTTGAGGGCGTCGACCTCGGCCTCGGTCTCGTGGATGGCCGCCTCGGCCCTCTCCATCTCGATCTCGATGGCGTTCTTGCTCGAGTCGGCGCGCTCAAGCTTGCGCTTGATGTTGTCGACCTCTCGGCCGGTCGCCTTGAGCTCGGCTTCCAGCTGCTCGTTGTCGAGCGCGGTGCTAAACGTTATGGTGCCTGCGTCTGCCATGGCTGCCTCACTTGATCCACTCGTCGAACGCCGCGGCCTCGGATGCCGTCTCCGGCCTCTTGAGGTCGACGAGTTCGCGGTTCTGCCTGTAGAACGCCTCGTCCGCCTTGTCGAGCTTCTTGCCCTGCTGGCGCTTCTTGCGGATGGACACGACCTGGGCGAACGTGCAGTCGCCTATCTCTCCGTAGGCCGAGAGGAACGTCCACCAGTGCATGTAGCCCAAGGCCCTCACCTCGGTGCCGAGCACGCGGTTCACCGGCGCGCAGATTATCGGGAAGTCCTGCTCCCAGTCCATGAGGCGGGGCTTGGGGGCGCCCGTCTCGCGCTTGCCGCCGCCGATGAACCAGTACACGTAGTCGACCGCCTCCTGCCACGAGCCGGGCGGCATCGAGTCGAAGTCCGGGTAGAAGACGGAGAGGACCAGCACGGTCCTCTCCTCGTCGTCGAGCTCGCGGTCTGCCATCACCTGGATGGCGTCGAGGGCCGCGCGGTAGTCGCTGCGTATGTCGTATTCGACGCCCCCTATGTCAGCCTTCGTCGGGAGGTCGTAGGGGCTCACTTCTTGCCCTTCTTGTACTTCGCCATCATGGCCGAGTACTTCTTGTTGTATCCCTTGACGCGCGGGTCGCCCTTCTTCTGCTCCTCGCTGTAGGCAGCTTCGACCTCCTCGGCGATGGCGAACATGAGGTTGATCCACACGGGAAGGCCGTCTGCCAGCGCGTAGCAGTTCATGTTGGGGAGCAGGGCGTCTGCCGTGCCCTCCCCGAGCAGCCCGTCGATGAGGCCGCGCATCTCGCGGTCGCGTTCGCCCGCGTAGGCGAACATCCTCTCGCCGTCGTCGCCGATCTCGTCGATGCGCGCCTGGAACTCCTCCTGCTTGGACTCCAGCTCGGTGAAGGTGTTGTATAGCCGTTCAACGAAGGTCGCGTCGGTCGGGTTGAAGCGCACCTTTGCGGTGCCGTTGATGTCGTACTCG
>CAJUFC010000088.1 GCA_910585565.1 uncultured Eggerthellaceae bacterium
CAGCTGCCACGGGGGCTGACATGCTGACGATGCACACGACGGGCGGCCAGGCCATGATGGAGGCCGCCGAGCGCGGGGCGCGCGCAGGCGCCGCCGAGGCGGGGGCTGCGTCTCCGGCAACGCTCGGCATCACCGTGCTCACCTCGATGAACCAGGACACGCTGCACGAGGTCAGCATCGAGCGCCCTGTCGAGGAGCAGGTGCTCTCGATGGCGTCGCTCGCGGCGCGTTCGGGCATATCGGGCGTTGTCGCCTCGCCGCGCGAGGCAGCCATGCTGCGCGAGTCTCTGGGCGAGCGCGCCTACATCGTAACACCCGGCGTGCGCCCGGCCGGGTCAGCCGTGGGGGACCAAAGCCGCGTTGCCACCCCCAAAGACGCCTTCGACTGGGGGGCGTCCCACATCGTCGTCGGCCGTCCCATCACCGATGCCCCTGACCCCGTCGAGGCGTTCCGCACGATCGCGGCGTCGCTGGGGGACTGACCCGTGGCACGTGGCAACCTCTTTGTGATATCAGGCCCGTCTGGCGTCGGGAAGGGCACCGTGATCGCGCGCATCTTAGGGGAGCGCGACCACATCTGGAAGTCGGTCTCTGCGACGACGCGGGCGCCGCGCGCGGGCGAGACGGACGGCGTGGACTACTTCTTCCTCGACCGCGACGAGTTCGCATCACTCGTGCACGAGGACGGCTTCCTCGAATGGGCGGAGTATTCCGGCAACCTCTACGGCACGCCGAAGTCATCGGTGCGCGAGCACCTTGACGCTGGCGACGACGTCATCCTCGAGATCGAGGTGCAGGGCGCCGAAGCGGTGCGGCATGCGATGCCAGAGGCGATCCTCGCGTTCATCGAGCCGCCTTCCATGGAGGAGCTCGAGCGCAGGCTGCGCTTGCGGGCATCCGAGGACGAGGCTGCCGTCTGCTCCAGAATGCGCGCCGCCGAGATGGAGATGTCGCGCAAAATGGAGTATGATAAGCAATTCGTGAACGATGACATAGACAAGACGGTCGCTGAGATATCGGACTTCATCGAGTGCGCTCGGCGGCACGTCAGCTAAGGGAGACCATGAGCATCATCAAGCCTGACATTGACGTTCTTCTGAACGACTGCGAGAACGACCGATTCCTGCTGTGCACCGTCGCCTCCAAGCGGGCCCATGACATCAACGACATGATGTGCGGTCAGCGCGACCGCGCCATCCAGCTGGAGACGGCGCTCGAGATTGCAACCGCTGCGAACGTGAAGCCGCTCTCGATGGCATTCAACGAGGTCGCTCGCGGCGACATCTCGTTTGACGCGGCGTCCATCGATCTGGACAAGGAGTAGCGCGCGGCAGCCCCGAGGCGCCGTCTGCGTTCTTGCTGGCCTCAAGCATGGAGGAAACGAAGCGAGTCATCCTCGTCCACTATCACGAGATCGGCCTCAAGGGCCACAATAGGTCTGCTTTCGAAAAGCGTCTCCAGCGGAACCTGGAGGCGCTTTTGCATGCGTATCCCGTGCATGAGATGCGGCGCATCTCCGGGCGCATCCTGATCGAGCTTGCCGATGGCATCGGGGCCGAAGAGGCCTTCGCGTGCGCTCGGTTCGTCGCCCGCGTGCCGGGTGTTGCGCGCGTGTCGACCGGCTACAAGGTCGAGCGCGAGCTGGACGTCATGTACGAGGCAGCCGAGCGCGCCTTGCTGGATGCCGGCGCGTTCGAGACGTTCAAGGTGCAGGCACGACGCGCCCACACTGACTTCGAGACGAACTCGATGGAGATGAACCAGCTCGTCGGCGCCTATCTGTGCGAGCATTTCCCTGACAAGAAAGTGCGGATGAAAGACCCTGACGTGCAGGTGTGCGTCGAGGTCATCCAGGATGCGTCCTACATCTACGCCTTCAGCCTGCGCGGCGTCGGGGGGCTGCCGGTGGGCGTATCGGGCAGGCTGTGCTGCCTCTTGTCGAGCGGCATCGATTCGCCGGTCGCGCTTTGGCAGATGGCGCGGCGCGGGGCCATCTGCATCGGGGTGCACTTCTCGGGCAGGCCGGAGACCTCGGATGCCTCTGAGTTTCTGGTCTCCGACATCGCAGACGTCTTGCACGAGACGGGCTGCATCGCGAAGGTATACACCGTGCCGCTGGGCACCTATCAGCGCGAGATATCGCTGTATGCACCGCCCAAGCTGCGCGTCATCCTGTATCGCAGGCTCATGATGAAGGTGTCTGCGGCCATCGCTCGTCACGAGCGCGCAGGCGCTCTCGTGACAGGGGAGAGCCTGGGGCAGGTGGCGTCGCAGACGCTCGAGAACATCGTCTGCACCGATGCTTCGGTGGACATGCCGATCCTGCGTCCGCTCATCGGGACGGACAAGCAGCGCATCATCGAGCTTTCCCAAGAGCTGGGAACCTACGACATCTCCACCCAAGACGCACCGGACTGCTGCACGCTGTTCATGCCGCGCTCCCCGGAGACGCACGGGCGCCTCGACGAGGTCGTCGAGGCGGAGTCGCGCTTTCCCATCGACCAGTGGGTGAGCGAGCTCGTGGCTGCCGCAGAGGTGCGGACCTTCGGGAAGTAACCGCGTTTATGCTTGATGCGCCTGGCTTTATGGGTGCAAACGCTCTGTGGCTCTGGCCGACCTTTGTCGCACGGCAGCGGCTTGCTTCTTGTTGGAATCGTGTCATGTCGTTGTGAGAAATACGTCTCGTTTTTGAGCAATTCTGTTTGAAACGCGTTCGTTTCGCGTGCGCATCGCGACGCATTCTCGTTTGATTCGTGTTGGCGTTCTGACGGCATCCGCTTCGAAGGCGCTTTGATGCGCGCAAGCGCCTAGGCGTGCGTTCTGTCATAGAACTGCAAGACGGCGTCGCTACGCTCTTTCTCTGGTGAAGGACATCAGAGAGGAGGAGCATCGTGTCGTTTCAGGATTATGCGGAGTCGCGGGCATCTCGGCTTCATCTGGGTGCGGTGAGTCCCAAGCTGCTCGTCGGCGCTGTCGTCATCGCAGTCGTAGTCCTGGCGTGTGTGGCGTTTGCGCTGCTGAGGCCTGGTGCGGATGCGAGCGGCTTTGCGATAGAGAAGGCCTCTGCGTCATCGAGTGCAAGCGCGTCTTCGACAAGCGCTGACGCACCTGATGCGCCCTTGACGGAGATATGCGTGCATGTCGGCGGCTGCGTGGGCGCGCCGGGTGTGTACTACCTCGCGGAGGGAGACCGCGTCGCGGACGCGATAGCGCAGGCTGGCGGCATGACGGCAGAGGCGGCGCCTGACGCGCTCAACCTCGCACGCGTGCTGACCGACGGCGAGCAGGTCATCGTCGCGAGTGCCGCCGATGTCGCGGAGGCAGCAGCGGGTGCGGCGCCCGCTTCGGCTCCCGACCCAGCCAGCACGGCTGCGGCGCACGCTGGCGGCGCGGTCAACATTAACACCGCTTCCTCGCAAGAGCTTCAGACCATTAGCGGTATCGGGGAGGCGAAGGCCAAGAAGATCATCGACTATCGCGAAAAGAACGGCCCGTTCAAGACGGTTGATGACCTGACGAACGTGAGCGGCATCGGGGAGAAGACCCTGGAAGGGCTGCGCGACCAGATATGCGTGTGAGCGAGACACGTGCGCGTCCGTTGCGCCCAGGGATGCCCATCCTCGTGCCTTCGGCGCTGGCGATGTGGGCGGCAGCGGCTGCCTCCTATCTCGGTTTGGCGGAGGCGCCGCTTGCGCTCATGCGCGCCTGGTGCATCGCAGGCTGCGTTGGGGCGATCGCAGGCATTGCTGCCATGCTTTGCCGGCGCGTGCGCAAGCCCTGTCTGGTCGCATGCTTCTGCTGCCTCGGCCTTGCCGTTGGCAGCGCAGGGGCGCATGGCTTTGCCGCCACCGCCGACAGCCTTCCGCCAGGCAGGCATTCGTGGGAACTCACGCTGCTCTCAGACCCTAAGCGCTCTCAGTTCGGCGCGACCGCCGATGCTCTCGCCGAGTCTCGCGAGCTTGGCAGCTTTCGCGTCAGGGCGTACTTTGACGAAGACGTGGGGCTGCTCCGCGGCGCGCGCCTATCGGCCACGTCTGCCCTCAAGGCCCTCAAAGAGAGCGAGCGAGAATACTGCTACGGCTCCGGCATCGTCGGCACGATTTCCGTAAGCGAGTTTGCCCCTCTCGATGCGGCGCTGCCGCTTGGCTTCGTCCTGGGCTTGCGGGAGCGCGCGATCGTGCTCATGGGTGCCTATGGGGGCGAGAGCGCCGGGGTCATGCAGGCCCTCGTGTGCGGCTATCGCAACACGATTCAGGACAGCGGCGAATACGAGCTGTTCAAGAGGTGCGGGCTCGCGCATATCGTGGCGGTGTCAGGGGCGCACCTCGCCATCGTGACGCTGGCGCTCGGCTGGGCGCTCGCCCGAGCGCGCCTGCCGCGCTGGCTCTGCTTCGGGGCGAGCGTCGCGTTCGTACTGGCCTACCTCGCGTTCGCCGGCATGCCCATCTCGGCCATCAGAGCGGCGATCATGGTGGTGCTGTCGCTGTCGGCTGGCATCGCCAAGAGGCGCAGCGCCTCGCTGAACGCGATTGCTCTGTGCGTCATGGCCTTCCTGGCTGCGGACCCGGTATCTGCCGTGTCGGTCTCGCTCTTTCTGTCCGCTGCCTCTACGCTCGGCATCGTGCTGTTCGCGTCGCTGGCGTCCTCGTGGCTCTCGGGACTGCCGCGCCGGCTGCATGTGCTGGTCGCCGAGCCGCTCGCGCTGACGTTTTCAGCCAACTTGGCGACGATGCCCTTCTCGGTTGCCCTCTTCAAGCAGCTGCCGCTAGTCGCGCCGGTGGCGAACGTCATTGCAACGCCGCTCTTTACCATCGGCTGCGTGGGCGGCCTGATGGCGGCGCTGCTATCGTGCGCCATCGAGCCGATAGCCCCTGTCGCGATTGCCGCAGGCGCTGGACTGTCGTATCCGCTGCGGGCAGCGGCCGCAGCCATGGCACACGTCCCGTTCGGCTGCATCGCGCTGGACGCTTCCCCCGTGCCCATGATCGCCCTCTCAGGGGCCCTGGTGCTCGCGCTCTGGACGTCCTGGCCGGCGCTCAAGCTGCGCCACCTGGCGGCAGCGACCGGCGTGGCTTGCGTGGCGGTCTTCGCGGCCATCGCGCTGTCGAACGTCTCGCGGGGCACCGAGCTGGTCATGCTGGACGTCGGCCAGGGGGATGCGCTGCTGTTGCGCAGCGGCGGCGCTGCGGTGCTCGTAGACACGGGCAACCGCGATGCCGCGCTGCGCGAGGAGCTTGCGAAGCAGGGCGTCTTCCGCCTCGATGCGGTGGTGGTGACGCACCCTGACGACGACCACTGCGCCTCCTTGTCGTCGCTGTTCGGGTACGTGCAGGTCGAGCGCGTCTTGTGCGCCGCCGACCTCTTGGCTTGCCCGTGCGAGAAGTGCGAACGGCTGGCGCAGACGGCGCGTGGCGGCGTGGGGGACGGCAACGTCGCAGGGCTCGTTCCCGGCGACACACTTGCCGTCGGCGCCCTGACGATGGAGGTCATCTGGCCGCATGCCTTCTCGGATGCGGGCGGCAACGCCGACAGCCTCTGCTTCATGGTGTCGGTAGACCTCGATACCGACGGCCTCGCCGAATGGAAGGCGCTGCTCACGGGCGACGCGGAGCGCGACGAGCTGCAAGCGATGGCCAAGCGCGGGGCTCTCGGCGACATCGACGTCTTGAAGGTGGGGCACCATGGGTCGAAGGCGGCCCTCGACGCCGAGGTGGCGTCCCTGTTGCGTCCTGAGGTCGCGCTCGTCAGCGTCGGCGCGAACAACCGCTATGGCCATCCGTCAGACGAGGCTCTGGGCTGCCTCGAGGAGGTCGGTGCCGAGGTGCTGCGGACCGACGAGCGCGGCACGGTCGCCCTTTCTTTCGCGAACGATGGGTTACGGGTACAATGACGCTATGACGACACGAAAAGACACAGCGCTTCTGCCCGCATACCTCGTTGACGGGGAAGACCACCTCAAGCGCGAGGCGGTGCTCAGGAGGCTCAAGGTGCGCCTGGAGAAGATGGGTGACCTCTCGTTCAACCACGACTCGTTCGAAGGCGCGTCTGCGACTGGCGAGGCGATCGTGACGGCATGCATGACGGTGCCGTTCGCCAGCGAGAAGCGTCTCGTTGTGGTGAACCTCGCCGAGAAGCTGCCTAAGAAGGCCCAGTCCGAGCTTGTCGACTACCTCAAGTCGCCGAGCGAGTCGACGGTGCTCGTTCTCATCACGGACAAGCTGGCCAAGAACACCGCGCTCTACAAGGCGATAGCGGCCTTGGGCAAGAGCGCCGTCATCGACTGCGCGCCTCCCAAGAAGAAAGACCTCGCCAACCAGGTGCGGGCCATGGGTCCCACGCATGGGCTCACCCTGACGCCGGGTGCAGCCGCGGCCTTGGTCGAGCTCGTCGGCGAGGACACGATGCGCATCGATGCCGAGCTGAAGAAGCTCGCTCTCATGCAGCGCGCCTCTGACGTGGTGGAGGAGAGCGACGTACGCGAGGCGGTCGCGCGCGTGGCAGAGCCGCGCCCGTGGGAGTTCGTCGACGCGTTCTCCGCGCGTTCAATCAGCGAGTGCGTGCGCATGCTGCGCCTCATGCCCTCAGCGTCGCCCTATGCGCTCTTGCGGCAGTGCGTCAGCCGCATCCGCGAGCTCATGTGCGCCCAAGCGATGCTTGCGCGCGGCGGCAACGCCACGGCAGCGGTGGCAGACGCGCTCAAGATGCCAGACTGGAAGGTCAAGCGGCATGTCCAGTGGGCGCGCAGCTTCACGCCGGCCGAGCTCAGGCATGCGCTCGAGACGTCGCTCGAGACGGAGCGCAAAATGAAAGGCGGCTCCGTTCCCGAAGCCGCCTTCCTTGATTGGGTGGTGTCCACCCTCGCGCGAGGCTGATCGCCCCGCCTTTAGTCGGCCACCCTCGCATGCGAGTGCGGCCGACGCGTCGCCGTGCCTTACTCGGCAGCCTCTTCGGCCGCTTCTGCCTGAGCCTCGGCAGAGGGCTCCTCAGCAGGCTCCTCGGCCTCGGTCGCGGCAGCCTCCGCAGCAGCGGCTGCAGCCTCTTCCTCGGCAGCCTTCTTGGCGGCCTCTTCCTTCTTCTTGATGAGAGCGGCAGCCTCCACCTTCTGGTGCGCGGCACGCCTCTTGTCCTTCTCCTTGGTGGCAGCAGCCATCGCCTTGGCGCGCTCGGCCTTGGCGGCAGCCTTCTTGGAGCCGGTCTTGGCCGGGGCCTTCACCACGGGCTTCTCGTAGGCCGCGCGGTCTGCATCGGTTGCGACGGTGTTGGCGAGCTTCATGATGCCGCTCTTGCGGTTGGCGGCTTGGTTCTTCTTGATGACGCCCTTGGAGACTGCCTTGTCGAGCAGGCGGCATGCCTTGCAAGCCTCGGCGTACGCGACAGCGCCGTCCTTCTCGGCCACGGCGTCCTTCACGCGGCGGGTAGCCGTCTTCAGCTCGCTTTTGACCATGCGGTTGCGCATGCGCGACTTCTCGTTGGTGATGATGCGCTTCTTCTGGGACTTGATGTTCGCCATTGGTGTTCCCTTTCATCTCGTTTTGCGAAAGGGAAGGCTGGCAGCGCAAGACGGGGCGCGACGGGTGCGCAAGCGACGCATCCGCTTAGGTGATGCGGGACTGGATTTCCCCGCATGCTCGTCTTTCGACTGCCAACGAACGTCCCTTTGCGCAGCCATGTCTGCAGGTATGACGTCTTGGTCGACGTCATGTCAGTTCGTTGAACACAATGCGATAGAATACCACATTATGCAAATCGACCAATCACACATCAGGAATTTCTCCATCATCGCGCACATCGACCATGGCAAGTCGACGCTGTCCGACCGCATCCTCGAAAGCACGGGGACGGTGGCCGAGCGCGACATGACCGAGCAGCTGCTCGACACGATGGACATCGAGCGCGAGCGTGGCATCACCATCAAGAGCCAGGCCGTGCGCGTGACCTACACCGCAGACGACGGCGAGGTGTACCAGCTCAACCTCATCGACACGCCCGGGCACGTCGACTTCACCTACGAGGTGTCGCGGTCTCTGGCGGCGTGCGACGGCGCGGTGCTCGTGGTGGACGCCACCCAAGGCGTCGAGGCCCAGACGGTCGCCAACGCCATGCTCGCCATGAACTCCGACCTCGAGATCATCCCGCTCATCAACAAGATCGACCTGCCAGCGGCCGAGCCCGAGCGCGTGCGCGCCGAGATCGAGGACTCGCTCGCCATCCCGGCCGACGATGCCGTGCTGGCCAGCGGCAAGACGGGCGTGGGCGTGCACGACCTCCTCGAGGCCGTCGTCTACAACATACCGGCGCCCTCGGGCGACCCTGACTCACCGCTGCGCGCCCTCATCTTCGACAGCTACTTCGACGCCCATCGCGGCGTCGTGGCGCTCGTGCGCATCGTCGACGGGTCGCTGCGTAAGGGCCAGCGCATCAGGATGATGGCGACCGGCACCGAGACGCTTGCGGGCGAGGTGGGGTGCCGCACGCCCGTCGAGACGCCCACGCCTGAGCTCGCGTGCGGCGAGGTGGGGTATCTCGTCACGGGCCTCAAGGACGTGAGCCTCGTCAAGGTGGGCGACACCGTGACGACCGCAGAGGGCGCAAAAGCCGACCCGCTGCCGGGCTATCGCGAGGCCAAGCCCATGGTGTACACCGGCCTCTATCCGATCGATGGCGACCAATACGAGCCGCTCAAGGAGGCGCTGGAGAAGCTGTCTCTCAACGACCCGGCGCTCGAATGGGAGGCAGAGACGTCCCATGCGCTCGGGTTCGGCTTCCGCGTGGGATTTCTGGGACTTTTGCACATGGAGGTCGTGAAGGAACGGCTTGAGCGTGAGTTCGGGCTGGACCTTCTGGCGACCGCGCCCAGCGTGGAATACCACGTCGTGTTGCGTGGCGGCGAAGAGATATCGGTCCATTCGCCTCAGGAGATGCCCGAGCCGGGCACCTACGAGCGCATCGAGGAGCCCTACCTCAAGGCCAAGATCCTCATCCCGCCCGACTACGTCGGCGCCGTCATGGATTTGGCAGTGGCGCATCGCGGCACGTTCGTCACCATGAATTACCTCTCGCAGACCACGGTCGAGCTCTTGTGGGAGATACCGCTCTCCGAGCTCATCATGGACTTCTTCGACAAGCTCAAGTCGAACACGAAGGGGTACGCCAGCCTCGACTACGAGTTCATGGGCTACAAGCGATCCGACCTTGTCAAGCTGGACATCCTCTTGGCCGGCAAGCAGGTGGACGCCCTGTCGTTCATCATCCACAAGGACAAGGCGTACGACCGCGGCAACACGCTGGCCAAGAAGCTGAAAGACATCATCCCGCGCCAGATGTTCGAGGTGCCCATCCAGGCTGCCATCGGCGGGCGCGTGCTGGCGCGCCAGACCGTCAAGGCCAAGCGCAAGGACGTCCTGGCGAAATGCTACGGCGGAGACATCACGCGAAAGCGCAAGCTGCTCGAGAAGCAGAAGGAAGGGAAGAAGCGCATGAAGGCGCTGGGAAACGTGGAGGTCCCGCAGGAGGCCTTCATGGCGATTCTGAAGGTGGACGATTGACGTGGGTCGCAAGCACGACGAAGACTACGACTATCTAGAGGACGCGTTCAACGACGAGAAGAACGAAGCCGCGATGCTGGAGGCCCAGCGGGCCAACAATCGCGGATGCCTCATCGCGCTCATCGCCGGCGTCTTCGGCCTCATCGTCATCTCCATCATCGCGTTCGGCGCCATATCGGCAGTCATGCTCGCCTAAGCGATGTGCCCTGGTGACCTCGCTGCCGCAAGCGCAGCCTCGCACACCGAAGTCCCGGTCTATCTCGCGCCGATGGCCGGGGTGACCGACGTTCCCATGCGCCAGCTCTGCATCGAGCAGGGCGCCGACCTCACGTTCACCGAGATGGTGTCGGCCAAGGGGCTGTCGTATGCGAACGAGAAGACGCGCCATCTGATCGAGCTGGCCTCGAACGAGCAGGCGGTGGGCGTTCAGCTGTTCGGGCACGAGCCAGCCATCATGGCCGAGCAGGCCCGCTGGGTCGAGTACGAGCTTGCCGGACGTCTCGCCGTCATCGACATCAACATGGGGTGCCCTGCCCGCAAGATCGTGAAGAAGGGCGACGGCTCTGCCCTCATGAAGGAACCTCAGCTGGCGTCCTCCATCGCGCGTGCCGTTGTGGACGCGGTTTCGGCTCCGGTGTCGGTCAAGTTCCGGCGCGGCTGGGCCGAAGGGGACGAGACCGCCCCTGCGTTCGCGCAGCTGATGGAGGACGCCGGGGTCGCCCGCATCGCCGTGCATGGCAGGTATGCCGAGCAGCTGTATCGCGGGAGCGCAGACTGGGGATGCGTCGCGCGAGTGAAGGAGGCCGTGTCCGTCCCGGTCATCGGCAACGGGGACGTGCGCACGGGCGCAGACGCGCTCGCCATGCTTGCAGAGACGAGATGCGACGCTATCATGGTCGCCCGCGCCGCCGAGGGAAACCCGTGGGTGTTCGCCGAGATCAAGGCCGCCTTTGCAGGCGAGCCTTACAAGCTGCCGACCCCACGCGCGCGCATAGCGATGGCGCGCCGGCACGCGTGTCTTCTTTCCGAGCACAGCGAGCGCGCCGTCGTGCGCATGCGCAAGCATGCCATGTGGTACATGCACGGCCTGCCCGGCGCTGCTGCTGCGCGCAGCCGCCTCAACTACTGCACGACGCTCGAGGACTTCGAATCCGTCTTCGACGACCTGGCTGACCTGGCACATCCGTAACCACCAAGGGGGCATCATGCCGCACGACCCGTACAAGGCGCTCTATCTCCACATCCCGTTCTGTGCCGCGCGGTGCGCCTACTGCGACTTTCACACCAAGGCCGTCAAGCCAGAGGCTCGCGCCATCTCCGTCTATGCGGACTGGCTCGTGTCCGAGATCCGGCGGCTTTCGCGCGAAGGGGAGCTGGGGTCGATCGAGACCGTCTATATAGGTGGGGGCACGCCGACGCATCTGGGCAGCAAGCACCTCTCGGCGATCCTGTATGCGCTCGGCGTGTCGATGCACCTCACGCCCGAGGTCGAGTGCACGGTGGAGGCGAACCCCGAGTCGCTGGACGAGCGGCTGGTGCAAGACCTCTGGGCGCTGGGGGCGAACAGGCTCTCGTTGGGCGTGCAGTCCTTCGATGACGAGCTCTTGGGACGACTCGGGCGCATCCATACGGCAGACCGGGCGCGCGAGGCGATTCGCGCAGCGCAGACGCGATTCGACAACGTCAGCATCGACCTCATGTGCGGGCTGCCGGGACAAACGTTGGGGCAATTCGAGGAGAGCGTGCGCTGCGCCATCGAGCTGGGCGTGAAGCACGTGAGCATCTATCCGCTCACGATCGAGCCGAAGACGAAGTTCGAGAAGCTGCTGCGCCGAGGCAAGCTCGAGCTGCCCGACGATGACCTCGTCGCGGACATGATGGAGCTAGCTGAGCGATGCCTGCACGAGGCCGGCATGCGCCGCTACGAGGTGGCAAGCTATGCATATCCCGGATACGAGAGCCGCCACAACATGTCCTACTGGACCGGCAAGCCCTACCTCGGCATCGGCGACTCGGCGGTGACGATGACCCAGAACGCCGAGCGGCGCATGCGCGTGCAGGACGGCTGCGTGATAGACGATCTCGCACCGCGCGAGATGCATGCCGAAGACCTCATGCTCGCCATGCGCATGACCGCTGGCATCGACGCTGCGCGCGCGGATGAATTCCGAGGACGCCTGCCTGGCTTCGACGACAAGATGTCCGAGCTTGTGTCGCGGGGCATGATCGAGCCGCACGAAGGCGGCTGGCGCCCCACCCACCAAGGCTGGCTCTTCGGCAACGAACTCTTCGAATCCCTCCTCGACCTCAGCGATGATGAATAAAAGAACGCTCCAGATTTCCTGCTCTTCATGGCGAGCGTGTTGAGGCGTCCCTTCTCCGCATTCATTCTGCGTCAAAGTCGATTTCGTCGTAGACGATGCCCTTTGATTCCATGAGAGCTAGCCATTCGGCGGGCGACAGAGCGTCGATGCTCGAGGACCGAAAGCCAGCTTTGTCCCGCGTGATAACGTAGTCGGCTTTGACTCTGCGCGCGCAGGCATAGATGATGAAGTCTTCGAGGTCGGGGCACGAGGAGCTGGCGCCCTCTGCGAGGTCGGCAACGGCCGGTGCGGCTATGTTGACGAATGCGAGACACTTCTTGAACATGATTCGCAAGTCACTGACGGGAATCGTCTTTCGCAAGACGTACTCGATGTCCGGAAAGGATTGGATGCTCGCCCAAAGTTCCACGTCGCCGAAGATCTGAGCGATGCGAAGCTTCCTGATGGATTCGAAGAATGGCTGTCGCTGGACGAAATAGTCTATGAGGACGTTCGTGTCAAGGAAGAGCTTCATACCCTCGTCTCATCTCATCGGCAAGGAGCTCGTCATAGCTCTTGTTGGCAAAGAAGCTTTCCGGCACCGGAAAGGTCGTCTCTAGGATGCTTTGGCGCAGCTCCCTTGATTGCGATGCGTCA
>CAJUFC010000089.1 GCA_910585565.1 uncultured Eggerthellaceae bacterium
CCGGCTGAACGTGGCCGTCTCGAGCAGCACGGTCGTCGTCGTGTCTTCCACCTCGCTGTCGAGGCCACCCATGACGCCAGCCAGGGCCACTGCCTCGCGCGGCGTCGCGATGACCGTCATATCAGACGTCAAGGTGCGCTTGACGCCGTCGAGGGTGGTGAACTCCTCGCCATCGGCGGCCGGACGCACGATGACACGCACCTGGCCATCGTCTCCTGCGAGGCGATCGTAGTCGAACGCATGCAGGGGTTGGCCATACAAAAACAGGATGTAGTTGGTGACGTCGACGACGTTGTTGATGGAGCGAGCGCCAGCCGCCTCAACGCGCTCGGCCAGCCAGTCAGGGCTCGGACCAACCGTGACGCCGTCAATCACGCGCGCCGAATAGCGCGGGCAACGCTCCTCGTCAGCCACTTCGATGCCGACCGATGCAGCCACATCCGCGCCGGCGACATGACCATCAAGCTTCGCCACGTCCTCGGACAGCGGATCGTTCCAGTCGTTTTGGTAGATGGCCCCCACCTCGCGCGCGAGGCCGACCATCGACAGGCAGTCGGGTCGGTTGGGCGTGATCTCGAGGTCAAGCACCGTATCGGTGGCGCCCAGGTACTCCATGATGTTCGTGCCCACCGGCGCATCCTCAGGCAGCACCCAGATGCCCTCGTGCTCGCTGCCCTGGCCCAACTCGCGGCGCGAGCAACACATACCTGCGCTCACCACGCCGCGCAGCTTGCTTTTCTTTATCTTGAAGTCGCCCGGCAACACCGCGCCAACAGTGGCGACGGGCACCTTGATGCCCGCCGCGATGTTAGGAGCGCCGCACACGATCTGCGTCGGCTCGCCAGCGCCGACATCAACGGTAACGACATGCATATGGTCGGAATCAGGGTGAGGCTCGCACGTCTCGACAAAGCCGATGACGACCCCTTCCAAGCTGCCGCCCGTCTCCTCGACGCCCTCAACGCCCGTTCCCGTCAGGTCGAGCCGGTCGCAGAGCGCCTTGGTATCCTCCGGGAAATCAACATAGCTGCGCAGCCACTTGAGCGATGCTTTCAACGTAAACCCCTTAGTCCAAAATCAATCGAGCGAGTTGGATTCTCTCTCTTAACAATCTTGATCATCAACACTTTTGATGACATCCCGTTTCACGACCTAAGCCAGCGAGGGTTGCTGTGGTGCGTAGCGTCGGGGTGTCATGCGGCCGAGTTGGCTTCGCCCAACGAGGGTAAGCATGAAAGCCCCGAAGCTGCGTGCCACAGCAAGCCACAGCGGGCAGCCCAGATCAGAATTGCCGAAGGAACCGCATATCGCCCTCTAGCAACATCCGCAGGTCAGGAACATCGTATTTCAGGCAGGCGATGCGCTCGACGCCACAGCCGAACGCGAAGCCCGAATACACCTCCGGGTCGATGCCGCTCATCTCGAGCACGTTCGGGTCAACCATGCCGCACCCGAGAATCTCCAGCCAGCCCGTGCCCTTGCACATGCGACAGCCTTCGCCGTGGCAGATGCCGCAGCTCACGTCCACCTCGGCAGAAGGTTCGGTGAACGGGAAGTAATGCGCGCGAAAGCGCGTCTTGCGCTCGGGACCAAAGATGGCCCTGCATGCATATTCGAGCGTGCCCTTCAAGTCTCCGAACGTGATGCCCTTGTCCACCACCAAGCCCTCGATCTGATGGAACTGCGGCAGGTGCGACGGGTCTGCGACATCGCGACGATATACCTTGCCCGGCGCGATGACGTAGATCGGCAACTCGCGATCCTCCATGGCATGTATCTGCACGCCCGACGTCTGCGTGCGCAACAGCACGTCAGACTCGCTCTGGATGTGCGTGCTCTTCTCGCCCGAGCGGTCATGAACGTAGAAGGTGTCTTGCATGGAGCGGCTCGGGTGGTCGGCAGGCGCGTTCAGCGCCTCGAAGTTGTAGTAGTCGGTCTCCACCTCGGGGCCTTCCACCACCGAGTAGCCAAGCCCCAAGAATATCTCGCACAGCTCGTCGATCATCCCATTGATGAGATGCCGCGAGCCAATCTGCTGGGCGCGACCTGGCAGCGTCACGTCCACCGCTGCATCCTCGATGGACGAGGCCAGCTCGGCAGCTGCGAGGCGGCTCTTTGCCTCCTCGAGCGCTTGCTCCACCCGAACGCGCGTCGCGTTGACGCTCTTGCCGACCTCGGCGCGCTCCTCTTTGGGCACGTTCCCCATGGAGCGCAGATATGCAGTCAGCGTGCCCGACTTGCCCACAACGGCAACGCGCACGGCCTCGAGCTCGCTTGACGACGTCGCCGAGGCAATCTCGGCAAGCGTTTTGTCGGCAAGCGCAGATAACTCGTCAACCAACGACATCAAAGTTCCTTTCACATGAGCTGGCGTGGCGTTACAGGAAACGATATTGCACCGTTCGTATCCCCCACGCATTGCAGTTGCTGAAGCCAAACGCCTTGAAGACGCCGGGCTGCAAATCGAGCGAGACGCGGCCACCCTGCATGCCGCCGCAATCATTCACCGGCGCATAGACGGTCTTGCCGTTGTAGACAATCTCCACGGTGCGCCCCAGGTAGCTGCGATAGTTCGGCCATGCCATGGGCACGGCAACGCCTACGGAATAGTCGTTGCAGATGGCGCCCGTGGCCGTCTTGCCCGGGTTGGGGGTATAGGGGTCCGACGAGCCGCCGTAGGCGGTGGCCAGGCCGGTGCGCCAGCCTTCGCCAGACGAGCTCGTGCCGCCAGACGTGTTGCCCCCATTGCTCGTCGTGCCCGAGCTGCCTGTGCCCGTCGAGCCGGTGGAGCCGGTCTGTCCCTGGCTCGGCGTGCCACCGCCCGAGCCAGACGAACTGGGACGGTTGATGGTGGTGGCGCCTGGGTCCACCTCTTGCGTCGCCTGGGCCTCAGCCCGACGCAGCGCATCTGCCTGAGCCTTCAGCGCATTGAGGTATTCGGTGTTGGCTGCATATTCCTGAGAGACATGGTCGACGACGTTTTGGGCCTCGCTCTGCTTGCGGTCGAGCTCGGCCAGCTTGGACTCCTGCTCGTTCTTCTGGGCGTTCAGCTCCTCAGAAGCCGTCTCCAGCTCGCTTTTCAGCTGCTTTTGCGTGGCGATCTCTTTCGCCTGATGGTCCATGATCTGCGAGATGTAGCTCATGTTCGTCGTGAGCTCAGAGATGTTCTGCGAACCCAAGAGAATGTTCAGCATGGTGGTCATGGTGTTGTTGCGATACTCGTATACCGCAGTGTCGCTCAGGGCGTCTCGCCCTTCCAGCATGGCGGCCTGCGCCTCGAGCACCTGCTCAGACAGGCTGTCGATCTTGGACTGCATGTCGTCGATCTCTGCATTGAGGACGTTGTATTCCGCCGTTATCTGGTCGAGCCGCGACTTGGCTTCCTCAAGGGAGAGCTTCGAAGAAGAAACGGCCGTCTCGGCATCCTTGATGGCCAGATCCGCGCGGCCCGTCGCGTGGGCATAGGGAGAGGAAAGCAACAGCCCGGACACAGCGAGCATCAGCGCAAGGACGATGGCAATCGCCTTGTCTCTACTGCATCTGCTTCTCAGCAAGCTGTCTCCTCGCATCGTCCAATAGGTATCGCGACATGCAGGCATAACGGAAGACGCGGGCGCGTCGCGATAAATGACCATTGTGCATCAAAGAGCATCATTTAGCAAGTTCGGCGCCCTAATAGCTCACGGGCGTGCGCAAGGGATGAATCTGTCATCGCCCCTGAGAGCATGCGCGCCACCTCTTCGGCACGCTTGTCCCCCAAGGCCTCCTCGATGACCGTATAGGCGGACTCATCGTCAGTCACCTTTCTCACCACGTACTGACGATCGGCCAAAGCGGCCACTTGGGCAAGATGCGTGACGACGAGCACCTGATGCGTCGAGGCGAGCTCGGCGAGCACGTCTCCGAGAGCCAGGGCAGTAGCGCCGCCCACGCCTGCGTCCACTTCGTCGAAGACGAGCGTCGGCACGCCATCGCGGTCGCCCATGACCACGTGCAGCGCGAGCATCACGCGAGAAAGCTCGCCACCCGAGGCGATGCGCGACAAGGGGCGGCACTGCATGCCCTGAGCGGGGCGGAACATGAAGCGCACCTCGTCGGCGCCTTCGTGCCCCCACTCCTCGCGCGACCGCATCTCCACCTCACAGACGAGCTCGGCCCCGCTCATCTCCAAGCGGCTCATGACCTTCGTCACGTCGCTCGAGAACTGAGGGGCGCCAGCAGCTCTGGCGTCACTCAGCTGGAATGCCGCCTCGGCCAAGGCAGCCTCGGCTTCCTCGAGGGCACGCTGCGCCGCAAGCTCTGTCTCCTGCGCATGGTCGACCATCTCGATGGAGCGGCGAGCCTCGTCGGCCTTCGCAATCACGTCTTCCAAGGCCGGCCCGTACGAGCGCATCAGCGACTGATAGGCCGACACACGCTCTTGCATGAACTCGAGCTCGGACACGTCGAGGTCAATCGCATCCTGATAAGACGCGATCTCATGAGCCACGTCTTCGACGGTGAACAGCGCCTCGCGCAAAGCCTCTACGTGCTTGGCCAGCGAGGCGTCGGCCTTCGTGCCATCCTCGATGAGCGCGACCGCGCCATTGAGCGCATCGAGCGCGCCGCCCTCGTCCGACAGCGCTGCGGACGCCTCGGACGTCACTCGAGCCAAGAGCTCTGCGTTTTCCGACTTACGC
Organism: uncultured Eggerthellaceae bacterium; assembly: GCA_910585565.1. Classification (GTDB taxonomy): domain Bacteria; phylum Actinomycetota; class Coriobacteriia; order Coriobacteriales; family Eggerthellaceae; genus MGBC163016. The sequence goes on from CAJUFC010000089.1 coordinate 4,680, forward strand.
AGCGCTGAGACGAGCTCGTCATAGTCCTCTTGGGTGGGACCCACGGCATCTATCTGGCGCAGAACAAACCGCGCGTCCTCGATGCGCGCGTCTGAGAGCGACTTGCTCTCACGCACCTCTTCGAGAGCCTGGGCGGCGCTGCAAGCGCGCTCGTACGCCTCCTCGTAGGCGCCGAGCAGACCCGCCGAATCGTTGCCGCACCACAAGTCGAGGTACCGCCGTTGCTCCTGCGGCTTCGTGAGCATCCTATGGTCGTGTTGGGAGCAGATGTCGACAGCAGGAGCAACGGCGTCGGCCAGCTCGGACACGCTGACCATCTCGCCGTTCATCCTGACGTGAGACCGCCCGTCTGCACCGATGCGACGGGCCACCACCACCTCGCGCTCGGCCTCGCCAACCGGAACGTCGCCCACGCCTACCTCGATGGGCAGAAACAGCCTGCTTTGCACCTCGGCCTCTGCCTCGCCCTCGCGCACAAGCCCCTTGTCGGCTCGCTGGCCCATGATGAGCCTACATGACGCGAGCAACGCCGTTTTGCCGGCGCCCGTCTCGCCGGTAATGGCGGTCATGCCCGCAGCAGGAGCAATCTGGGCATCTCGGATCAGCGCAAGGTTGCGCACCTGTATCTCGTCTATCATCTCATCTCGCTCATCTCTTGTAGCTCGAACGGCGAGCGTTGCCGTATTGCTTGGTGCCCTTGCGGGCCGTCGACTTGAGGCTCTTGAGGACGTCTGCCTCAGAGGAGCCCTCGTATTCGCTGCGCAGCTTTACCACTTGGTCGCGCAAGCGCGCCGCTTCCTCAAAGTCCATCTGGGCCGAGGCCGAGGCCATCTCGTCCTCCATCGACATGATGATGCGCATGACCTCCTCACGCGACAGCTGCGCAAGCTCCATGTTGATGGCTTCGGCATCAGTGGAGGCTGCCTCGTCTACCAACGAGTCCATGATGTCGTTGATGGCCTTGCGGATGGTCTGCGGCTCGATGTCATGCTCCTCGTTGTACGCTTGCTGCAGCGCGCGCCGGCGTCTCGTCTCGGTGATGGCGCGCCTCATAGAGTCGGTCTCCTTGTCGGCATACATGATCACCTTGCCCGACACATTGCGCGCCGCGCGCCCGATGGTCTGGATAAGCGAGCGATGGTTGCGCAGAAAGCCCTCCTTGTCTGCGTCAAGGATGGCAACGAGGCTGACTTCGGGAAGATCGAGGCCTTCGCGCAGCAAGTTGATGCCGACGAGCGTGTCAAACGTACCCTTCCTCAGCTCGCGCAATATCTCCACGCGCTCGAGCGTCCCGATGTCAGAGTGCATGTAGCGCGTCTTGATGCCCTGGTCGAGCATGTGATCGGTCAGGTCTTCTGCCATCTTCTTCGTGAGCGTCGTAATAAGGGTGCGATCACCCGCACTCGCTCGCACACGCACTTCCTCGATGATGTCATCAATCTGGCTGAGCGACGGGCGCACCTCTATCTCAGGGTCCAAAAGCCCTGTCGGGCGGATGATCTGCTCGACGCGCGCCTGAGACACCTTCTCCTCGTAGTCGCCCGGCGTAGCGCTGACATACACGAACTGCGGGATGCGCGCCTCGAACTCGTCGAAGCGCAGCGGACGGTTGTCGAGCGCAGACGGCAGGCGGAACCCGTGCTCTACCAGCGTCACCTTGCGTGCGCGGTCGCCTTCGTGCATACCGCGAATCTGTGGCACGCTGACGTGGCTCTCGTCGATGATGCAAAAGAAGTCCTGAGGGAAATAGTCAATGAGCGTATAGGGTGGCTCGCCCGGCTCACGGCCATCCAGATGCCGCGAGTAGTTCTCGATGCCGTTGCAGTAGTTGAGCGTTTCGAGCATCTCGAGATCGTAGTTGGTCCGCATCTCGAGGCGCTGCGCCTCGAGCAGCTTGCCGTCTTCGTCGAAGTCGCGCAGGCGCGCGTCCAGCTCGTCGCGAATGGTGTGCAGAGCGCGATCCATCTTGGGCCGCGCCGTCACATAGTGAGACGCCGGCCACACCGGCAGCGCCTGATATGTGTTCAGCACCTCGCCGGTCAGGTTGTCCACCTCGGCGATCGCTTCTATCTCGTCACCCCAGAAGTCAACGCGGAACGGATTGTCGGCATAGGGCGGAAAGATGTCGACCGAGTCGCCGCGCACGCGGAACGTGCCGCGCTTGAGCTCGTAGTCATTGCGGTCGTACTGGATGTCGATGAGCCCATAGACGACGTCATCACGCTCGGTTGGCACGTCCTTGTCAAGAAAGACCGCCATGCCCGCATAGTCCTGCGGGCTGCCGATGCCGTAGATGCAGCTGACCGAAGCAACCACGATGACGTCGCGTCGGGACAGCAGCGCAGACGTAGCCGCATGGCGCAGCTTCTCGACCTCCTCGTTGATGGACGCGTCCTTCTCGATGAACGTATCGGAGGAAGGCACGTACGCCTCAGGCTGATAGTAGTCATAATAGGAAACGAAGTAGACCACGGCGTTGTCGGGAAATATCTCTTTGAGCTCGCTGGCGAGCTGGGCTGCCAGCGTCTTGTTGGGCGCCATGATGAGGGTGGGCTTCTGCACGGCCTCGATGACCTTGGCCATCGTGAAGGTCTTGCCCGAGCCGGTGACGCCCAGAAGCGTCTGGTAGCGCAGCCCGTCCTCTATCCCCTTGCGCAAAGCCTCGATCGCCTCGGGCTGGTCACCCGAGGGCTCGTACGGAGAGACCACCTTGAACGGCGTGCTGGACAAACGAATGTCGGCGGTCTTGCCCTCCATCACCATGCCTTCGATGTTGCGCAGATGACTCGACAAAGAACTGCTCCCCTCTATGTGCCAGGCAGGCATCGGCGTGCCTCGTACTTACAAACATTTGTTCTATTATAACACGAACGAAGCCGCAGGCACATGGCCCACGGCTTCGAAACACTGAAAATTCAAATGCGCCTCCGCACAGGCGCCACCGAGCTGCTTAGAGGGACGCCTTGTAGGTGTTCCACCAGCTGAGCACGTCGTTGTACAGCTCCTCTTTCGTAGAGTCGTTGTTGAACACGACATCCGCCGCCTCGACGCGGTCTGCATCGGTGATCTGGCGTGCGATGCGCTGACGCACGTCAGCCTCATCGAAGCCAGACGCCACTGCCCGCTCGATGCGGGCGTCGATGGGAGCCAATACCGCGATGACGACATCAGCGTCATAGGCCAGCGACATCTCGCGATTCTTGAAGACGGAATACTCGACGACCACCGCCTGCGTCCCCTGAGACTTGAGCTCATCGATGGCATCCATAAAGGCCTCTTCGATGCGCGGCATCGTGATGCGGTTGAGCTTGCGCGTGTCTGCCGGCGTCGCAAACGCCTTGGCAGCGAGGCGCGATCGCACAACCTCGCCATCGTCGTCGAAGATGTCGTCTCCGAACGCAGCCGCCAGATCCTCTTTGACGAGCTCCCACTTGAGGATGTCGTGACCGACCTTGTCGAGGTCAATCAACGCCAGTCCCTGGTCGACGAGCGCTTGACTTGCCGTCGACTTGCCGGAACCCATCCCACCAATGACGAATAGCTGCTTCAACTCGCTCAACCCCTATCACCTTCGTGCCATCATTGCCACAAATTTAACCACAATACAGACAAACCAAAACGCCACGCAAAGAAACGGACGTACGAATGGGCAGAAAAAAGCGGCGTCCCGCATGGGACGCCGCTTGGTCATTCGCTGGAAAGCAGGTACCGGCGCTGCGCGCGCTACTCGGCTGCCTTCTCCTCTGCCTCAGCAAGCGCCTCAGCCTGCGCCTCGGAAGACGGCTCTGCCGTCGTGCCCTGCTCGGCAGTCGCGAACTCCTGCTCTGCGGAGGAAGCGGCGGCCTCGGCCGGCTGCTCGGCAGCAGCCTCGGCATCCGCCTGAGCCTCAGCAGAAGGCTCGGCAGTCGCGCCCTGCTCGGCAGTCGCGTCAGCAGCAACGGCGTCGCGCTTCTTCTCCGGGGCGCCAGCGCTCTCCTCCACCTCGATCTCGAAGCCCAGCTCCTCGGCTGCGGCCTTCATCGACAGCGAGATGCGGCGACGGTCGGTGTTGATGTCCATGACCTTGACCTTGACCGCGTCGCCCTGGTGCACGACCTGAGCCGGAGCGTCGATGTGCTTGGGCGACATCTCGGAGATGTGCACGAGGCCCTCGACGGAATCCTCGAGCTCGACGAACGCACCGAACGGCACGAGCTTGGTGACCTTGCCGTCCACGATGGAGCCGACAGGATAGTTCTCGACGAGCTTCATCCACGGATCTTCGGTGGTCTGCTTGAGGCCCAGCGAGATGCGCTCGCGGTTGAGATCGACGTCGAGCACCTCAACCTCCACCTCGTCACCCACCTTGACGACCTCGGACGGATGGTTGACATGGTTCCAAGACAGCTCGGAGATGTGCACGAGTCCGTCGATGCCGCCGAGGTCAACGAACGCGCCGAAGTCGACGATCGAGGAGACCTGGCCCTTGAGGCGCATGCCCTTGGTGAGCTTGGACAGAATCTCGGTGCGCTCCTGCTTGCGACCCTCCTCCAGAAGGACGCGACGGGAAAGCACGACGTTGTTGCGGTTGCGATCCATCTCGATGACGCGAGCCTCGATCTCGGTGTTGAGGTATGCGTCCAGATCCTTGACGCGACGAAGGTCGACCAAGGATGCAGGCAGGAAGCCGCGCAGGCCGATGTCGAGGATGAGACCGCCCTTGACGACCTCGATGACCTCGCCAGTGACAACCTCGCCGGCCTTGAACTTCTCTTCGACCTGAATCCAGGCACGCTCGTACTCGGCGCGCTTCTTGGACAGAATGAGGCGGCCGTCCTTGTCTTCCTTCTGCAGGACAAGAGCCTCGATGTGGTCACCCAGGTTGACGACCTCAGACGGGTCGACGTCCTTGCGGATGGAAAGCTCGCGCACCGGGATGACGCCCTCGCTCTTGAACCCGATGTCCACGAGAACCTCATCATGCTCGAGCTTGACGATCACGCCCTCAACGAGGTCGCCCTCGTCGAAATTGGTGAGGGTGCCATCAATCATGGCGTTGAGCTGGTCGTCTGTCACATCATCGAACTCGATGACGGACGGGTTCTTGATCTCGGTCAAAATGGACCCCTTTCAGAACTTGGGGACCCTTTGCTCATGATGAGTGTTACGTACCATGTTCGTTTGCAAATGCGGACGAAAGTGCTTGTACAACCAACATGTCTCAGGGCCAATATTCTCTTTCACCTGCCTCATGACAGATTTTGAAAGTATACCATTCCCATACTGGGAAGTTACACCCCCAAAACGAGATTTTTTAGCAAGTTTTGGGAGCCGGTGCAGAAGCCGCCACGTTTGGGGCCGCCGTGGTCGCGCCGCTAGGATTCGATCGTCTTGAGGGCACGCGCGAGCTGGTCGCCGCAGCTCGTGGGCTTCAGGCCGCACGTGTTGCCCTCCAAAAGCGACACCACCTCGTCGATCTTTTTGCCTTTCACGAGAATCCCGATGGCCTTGAGGTTGCCGTCGCAGCCACCATGGAACCTCACTGACTCGATGGTGTCCCCCTTGGTCTCGATGTCGATGTTGCGGGCGCACACGCCCTGCGTGCGATAGCTGATGCTTGCCATGATGCATTCCTCCTTCGCGGTTTTTGAGGCCACATTCTAGCATTGCCGGACGCCGGCGAGACTCGCTGTCTCCCAACGCGCCGCCCTGAGCGCCGCCTCAGAAAGACGCGGCCTCTTGCGCTGATGCGTTCTCCCTCTGCTTCCATTCATTTATTCCTATAATGAGTAGCCACAAAAACGGGTGGGAGCAGCGAGTGCGCGAGGCACGCGGCTCGCATCGATCACGCGCCAGGGGAAAGGCGAGGCGATGAGGGACATACGCATAAGCGACGAGACGATGAAGCGCGCATCACGCGCCAAGGGAATGTCGCTGACATTCAAAGAAAAGCTCGAGCTGGCCAAGCTCTTGGACGGGCTGGGCGTCACGGCCATCGAGGTGGAGGGCATAGAGAAGCCAAAGGCGGACGCGCTGCGCATCAAGTCCCTCGCCCAGCTGGTGCGCACCTGCACGCTCGCCGTGCCCGTCGCCATCGACGGGAGCGACTTGGACGAAGTGTGGGCAGCCTTGTCGGGTGCCGCACACCCACGCCTGCAGGTATGCGCCTCCACCAGTCCAGCCCGCATGGAGTACATCCATAAGATGAAGGCCGACGCGCTGGCTGACGCCGTGCGCGCGACCGTTGCCGAGTGCGCTGGCAAGACCAGCGAGGTGGAGTTCATCGCCGAGGATGCCACGCGCACCGATGTCGACTACCTCGCCTCCGTCCTCGCCGCTGCCATCGACGCAGGCGCCAGCATCGTGACGGTCTGCGACGACGCGGGCACGATGCTTCCCGGCGAGTTCGCCGCGTTCGTGCGCATGCTGCGCGAGAAAGTGCCCGCGCTCGACAGCGTCACGCTGGGCATCTCATGCTCGGACGCGCTCTTCATGGCAGAGTCGAACGCGATTGCCGCCGCCATGGAGGGCGCCGGCGAGCTGAAGGCGACCTCTTACCCGCTGGGCGAGACGTCCGTGCCCGAGGTGACGCAGATCATCGTCGAGCGCGGCGAGGCTCACGGCATCACGTGCTCCGTGAACACGACGGCGCTCAAGCGCACCACGTCCCAGATCGGACGCATCTGCGAGCAGGGCGTGTCTGCCCCTTCGCTCTTCGCGCCTGGCGCCGAAGACGACGCACTGGGAGGGCTGGCGCTCAGCGCCCGCGACGACCGCGACACGGTGGCCAGCTGCGTCGCCAAGCTGGGATACGACCTGTCAGACGAGGACCACGCGCTCGTCTACGAGTCCTTCTTGCACATCGCGTCCAAGAAGGACACCATCGGTGCCCGCGAGCTGGATGCCATCGTGGCATCCGTCGCGCTGCAGGTGCCCCCCACCTACACCCTCGAGCGCTATACCATCAACTCCGGCAGCGCCATCAAGGCGACGGCCTACGTCAAGCTGTCGGTGGGCGGCGATGCGGTCGAGCGCGTCGGCATGGGAGACGGCCCCATCGATGCGGCGCTTGCCGCCATCGACGACATCGTCGGCGCATCGTATGAGCTGGACGACTGGCAGATGCAGTCGGTCACCGAAGGGCAAGAGGCCATGGGCGAGGCCGTCATCAAGCTCATGTCCGACGGCAAGGTGTATTCCGGACGCGGCATATCGACCGACATCGTCGGTTCGAGCATCCGCGCCTACCTGAACGCCATCAACAAGGCAGTCTACGAAGAGGAGATGCGATGAGGCTTTCCCTTTCCACCCGCGGATGGGACGCGCTCGACTGGAGCGAGCTGGTCGACATGGCCGCAGAGATGGGGTTTGGGGGCATCGAGGCGTACGACCCGCTTGCCCGAGAGCGCATGACCGGCCCTGCAGGTCCCCTCAACCCCTACCACGCCCGCGCCACGTCGCGAGAGCTGCGAGGCAAAGGCCTCGTCATCCCCACGATCGACTCGTCAATCGACATCTCCGAGACGAATGAGGCCCACGAGCGCGCCATCGACGAGGCCAAGCGCATGGTCGACCTCGCAGCCGAGACGCGCACCCCCTGCGTCTGCGTGAAGGCCGCCCGCGATGCGGACGACCAGATTCGCGCTGCCGTAGACGAGATACTGCCCTATGCCATCGAACGAGATGTCTGCATCCTCATCGAGACGAGTGGCGCCTTCGCAGACACGCACCGGCTGACGAGGCTGCTGGACGCCTACGCGAGCGACAACCTAGCGGCGCTGTGGGACGTGCACCATCCCTATCGCGACGCGCATGAAGAGGCGGCCACCACGGTGGCCAACCTCGGCGCCTACATCCGCCACGTACATCTGCGCGACTCCGACGATGACGGCGCCTACAACCTCGTCGGCGAGGGCACGCTGCCCATCGATGCCGTGATGCGCGCGCTCAGCTCCATCAACTATGACGGGTTCGTCTCGATGGAATGGAAGCCCGAATGGATGCCTGACCTCACCGATCCCGAGATATTGCTGCCCCACTTCGTGAATTTCATGCGCACCTTCCGCTCCACCCGCACCAACCGCGGGGCCTACTATCCCAACCACGACGGCACCGGACAGTACCTCTGGAAAAGAGACGAGCTCATCGACCTCACGTTCCCCGAGGTCCTTGACCGGCTCGTCGAGGCGTTCCCCGACCAGTATGCGTTCAAGTACACGACGCTGGACTACACGCGCACCTACGAGGAGTTCCGCCAAGACGTCGACGACTTCGCCCGCGCGCTCGTGTCGCTCGGCGTCAAGCCCGGCTCGAAGGTGGCCATCTGGGCGACGAACGTGCCGGCCTGGTTCGTCACGTTCTGGGCCGCGACCAAGATCGGCGCGGTGCTGGTCACTGTCAACACCGCCTACAAGATACACGAGGCGGAATACCTCTTGCGCCAATCCGACACGCACACGCTCGTGATGATCGAGCGTGCGCTGGACTCTGACTACGCGGCCATCATCAACGAGCTGTGTCCCGAGATCGCCGACAGCAAGCCGGGCGAGCCTCTGCACTGCGAGCGCCTGCCGTTCCTGCGCAACGTCATCACGGTGGGATTCGACATGCCCGGCTGCCTCGAGTTCGACGAGGCCATGCAGCGCTCAGACGCCGTCCCCCTCGAGACGGTCAAGCGCCTGGCTGCCGACGTGCGGCCCGATGACGTATGCAACATGCAGTACACCTCCGGCACGACCGGCTTCCCCAAAGGCGTCATGCTCACGCATCGAAACGTCGTCAACGACGGCAAGTGCATCGGCGACCGCATGGGGCTGTCCACGGCCGACCGCATGATGATCCAGGTGCCGATGTTCCACTGCTTTGGCATGGTGCTGTCCATGACGGCGTCGATGACGCATGGCACCACCATGTGCCCGATGCCCTACTTCAGCGCCAAGGCGTCGCTGTCGTGCATCACCCAAGAGCGCATCACGTGCTTCAACGGCGTGCCCACGATGTTCATCGCGATGTTCAACCACCCCGACTACGACAAGACCGACTTCAGCGCCATGCGCACGGGCATCATGGCAGGCTCGGGCTGCCCGCCTGAGCTGATGAAGCGCGCAGCCGAGCCTAGCGAGATGAACATGACCGGCATCGTGAGCGTCTACGGGCAGACCGAGTCCGCCCCCGGCTCGACGATGTCGGCATGGACCGACGGGCTTGAGCTGCGCACCGAGACCGTGGGATATGCGTTCCCGCACATCGAGTGCAAGGTGATTGACCCCGAAACGGGCGAGGAGGTGCCCGACGGCGTGGACGGCGAGTTCTGCTCGCGCGGTTACAACACCATGAAGGGCTACTACAAGATGCCTGATGCCACCGCTGAGACGGTGGATGCCGACAGGTGGCTGCACTCCGGCGACCTCGCGCGGCGCAACGCCGACGGCACGTTCGTCATCACGGGACGCCTGAAGGACATGATCATCCGCGGCGGCGAGAACATCTATCCCAAGGAGATCGAGGAGTTCATCTACACGCATCCGCAGGTGCAAGACGTGCAGGTGATCGGCGTGCCCGACGCGAAGTACGACGAGGAGATCATGGCTGTCATCGTGCCCAAGGAGGGCGAGGCCATCGACGAGGGCGAGATGAAGGCGTTCATCGCCGCGTCGCTGGCGCGCCACAAGGTGCCGCGCTACTACTCGTTCGTGGATGCATTCCCCATGAACGCCGCGGGCAAGGTGCTCAAGTACAAGATGCGCGAGCAGGCCATCGAAGATTTGGGGTTGGGCAACTTGGTGAGATAGCCGCATGGTGCGGCGGGAGATGCGGCACGCACGCAACATGGCACCACGCCTGCCGCATCTCCCCCATGCGAGGGGCGCCCTGCCCGCATCTCCCCTCGGCCCCCAGCAGCGCCTCGATTGCGCTGCCCTCTTATGTTCCCCTGTCGCGCCGCTCTCTTATATATGCAGCGCGTCACCGTACTTCGCAGCAAAGTTGTCGCGCAGCATGCCGACGAGCTTTTCCGCCTGGACGTCATAGGCGCCCTCGTCCTCCCAAGAACGCGCCGGGTCAAGCATCTCGGGCGGACAGCCCGGGCAACGCGTCGGCACCAAGAAGCCGAAGTGTCGGTCGCGCACATAGTCGACCTCATCGAGCGACCCGTCGAGCGCAGCGTTCACCATGGCACGCGTGCACGCCAGCGGCATGCGCTCGCCGCGACCGTTCCAGCCGGAGTTCACGAGATAGACCTCAGCCCCGGCATGCTCCACCTTCTCCCTCAGCATGCGCGCATAGTGCTTGGGGTCCAGCGGCAAGAACGGCTCGCCGAAGCAGGTGGAAAACGTCGGCACGGGCTCGCTCACGCCCAGCTCGGTGCCGGCCACCTTGGAGGTATATCCGCTCAAGAAGTAGTACATGGCCTCGTCGAGGCTCAGCTTGGCAATGGGCGGCAGCACCCCGAAGGCGTCTGCCGTCAGGAAGATGACCGTTGAGGGAACCGGACCCTTGCCGTCGGGCTGGATGTTGTCGATGTGGCCCACCGGATACCCCACGCGCGTGTTCTCGGTGATGGAGCCGTCGTGGAAGTCCAGGCATCGCGTCGATGCGTCCATCACCACGTTCTCGACGAGGGCGCCGAAGCGCACGGCCCCGTGGATGTCAGGCTCGTGCTCGGGGCTGAGGTCGATGCACTTCGCATAGCAGCCGCCCTCGAAGTTGAACACCATGTCATCGGCCCAGCCGTGCTCGTCGTCCCCGATGAGGCGACGGCGCGGGTCGGTGGACAGCGTGGTCTTGCCCGTGCCCGACAGCCCGAAGAACACCGCCGAAGAGCCGTCCTCGCCGATGTTCGCCGAGCAATGCATGGGCAGCACCCCTTGGTGCGGCAGCACGTAGTTCATGATGGAAAAGACCGTCTTCTTGATCTCGCCGGAATAGCGCGTGCCGGCGATGAGGACGCGCCTGCGCGCATAGTCGATCATGACCGCTGCGTCGCTGCGCGTGCCGTCGCGCTCGGGCACGCATCGAAAGCCAGGCGCCACCAAGAACGTGTAGTCGGGCGCGAAGGCATCCGCCGAGGCGTGCTCGGCGCGCCGTAAGAGCTGGTTGGCAAACAGCGCCTGCGAGGCCAGCTCGCAAGCGATGCGAAACGACAGCGCGTGCTGGGGACGTGCGCCCGCATGTCCGTCGAACACATACACGTCCGCTGCCGACAGATGCTCCGCCACGCGCGCATACAGCGCGTCGAACGCCTCTTGCGACACCGGCCGGTTCACCGCGCCCCACGCGATCCCGTCATGCACCTCGGGCGAGTCTACGATGAACTTGTCCTGGGCCGACCGGCCCGTGCGCGGGGCGGTGTTCACCACCAAAGCACCCGTATCGGCCAGCGTCCCCTCGCCGCGCCGCAATGCGTGCTCCACCAGCTCGGCCGGCGACAGGTTGCGATACACCTGCACATTCGGCCCCATGCCCTCAATCTCCACAGTTCCCCCTGCAAACAGCCGTCGCGAGCGCTCGCGCGCCCTATTTGGAATGATGGCCTTAGGATACCGCGACGCCGCATGATTTGTCATGGGACATTGCGTGACGCCGTACGCGAGCAACCAGGAGCCATGCTTCACGCACGCAGTCGGATGCCATGCGCCCCAGCTGTGCTACATTAGGGGCTTCGGTTATTCTGGCACGAGCGCGATGCGCGCACAGCGGTGCACCCAGCCGAGACGGCACGCGAGCGACAGCTCAGAAGGGAACTGCGATGATCGGGACCATAGCGAATACGGCAGCCATCGTCTTGGGAAGCGCCATCGGCTCTGCCGCCAAGCGCGGCCTGGGCGAGAAATACCAAGACGTGCTGTTCATGGCCATGGGCCTCGCGGCGCTCGGTCTTGGCACCAACTCCATCGTGAACGGCATGGCCGACAGCGTCTACCCGGTGCTGTTCATCGCCAGCCTCGCCGTCGGCGGCGTCATCGGCACGGCGCTCGACCTCAATGGCCGCTTCGACCGATTCGTGTCCAAGCGCTCGAAGTCGGAAGCGAACCTGTCGCAGGGCCTCTCCACGGCCATCATGCTGTTCTGCTTCGGGGCGCTCTCCATCATCGGCCCCATCAACAGCGCGCTCTACGGAGACGAGACCTTCCTCTTGACGAACGCCACGCTAGACCTGGTGACATCGATGGTGCTGGCGTCTTCGTTTGGCATCGGCATCGCACTGGCTGCCGTGGTGCTGTTCTGCTGGCAAGGGGCCATCTACCTCTTGGCGGCACAGCTTGCGCCCTTCCTCACTGCCGACCTCATGGCCGAGATCACCGTCGTGGGCGGGTTCCTCATCCTGGCTTCGGGGCTGGGCATCTTGAAGGTGAAGGAGATTCCCGTCATGAACCTGCTGCCGGCGCTTGCCGTGCCGCCGGTATGGTTTCTGGGCGTGCAGCTCGTCGGCAGCTTCGCCGCGTAGCCGGCGTACCCTTTCGGCGACGCCCGCGCATCTGCCACTGACGCCAAGTCAGACAAATCAGAAAAACCGAACGTATCCCCTGCGTACGCTAATCTTTTCTAATAGGTCCGATATCCTCCCTGCACGCATATCTTTTCTGCGTCGAATGAGGTACAGTGGGTGCATGTGCAAAAGCGAGAAAGGCGTGATGCGCGCATGAAGAAGAAGGTACTGACTGTTGCTCTTACCGCGGTTTTGACGTTGGGATGCGCGGTACCGGCATATGCAGCCGGCTATCCCTATCATCACGAGGTCGCAGGACATTGCTTCAGCGGCGTGGCCCACTGCCGTGCCGTGGCGCAAGACGGCATCCTGCCGGCCATCCAATCCCTGAGAGACCATGTGGCTGCCGTGGCAGCCGCCGAAGCGGCAGCAGCCGAGGCAGCGGCACAGGCCGCAGCTGAGGCAGCAGCGGCAGAGGCAGCCGCCCAGGCACAGGCCGCAGCCAAGCAGCAGGCTGCCACTCAGAAGAACGCCGCCCCGCAGACCAGCACGCGCAGCTATGGCTATGGCGGTGGCGCTTGCGGCTACTACACCGACAACAACGGCGACGGCATCTGCGATTATCATGGCAGCGGATGCTGGGGCGGCGGCACCGGTAGCGGCAATCAGGGAGGCACGTCTTCGGGCTCCGTCAACAACGGCGGCGGCTACGGCAACGGTGGCGGATATGGCTACCATCATGGCGGCGGACATCACGGAGGCCGTCACCACTAGTCGCTCGTCGACTCCCCGAGCATCAACGAAAGAAGCCGCCTGACTGGGCGGCTTCTTTTTGTATGCGGCATCGTTGTTGTGCGGAGACACGTGCGCCGCGAGCGCGCTTTGGATAGGATGACGACGCGATGGCGACGCCGTCGCCATCGCCGTCGCTAGAGCCAGCCCTTCCGATGGAACAGCAGAACGAGGGTGCCGGTGATGACGAGGCCCACGATGCAGACGAGCGGAAAGCCCCACGGCTCCGACAGCCCAGGAATGTATGAGAAGTTCATACCGAACCACCCGGCTATCAGCGTGAGCGGCGCCAGCAGCACCGTCACGATCGTCAGGAGCTGCATCGTGCTGTTCTGTTTGATGGCGAGCTGCGTTTGATGCAGCTCGCGCAGCTGCAGCCCATATTCGCGCACCATCTCGGCACGACTCACAAGCCGGTCCATGAAGCTCACGAGCGGATCGAACATCCGCGCCTCCTCGGGCGTCATGAGGTCGCTGTCGTTGGCCGATATCTGCAGCAGCATGGACGCCATCTGCTGATAGTACGACGTGATGCGGATGCTGATGTGCCGGAAGCGGTTGATGTCTTCTGTCTTCGCATGGCGTGGCTCGTCGAGCATCCTCGACTCGGCATCCTCCATGGCGTCTTCCAGCTCGCCGAGCCAGGTGGGCTCGCCTTCCACGAACTCGCGGAAGAAGTCGTGCAGGCACCGCGCCGTCGTCACGCCCTCCTTCTTTTCGAATTCCGCGACGCGCCTCATGGTGGTTGCCACGACGTCGCTGCTGTCTATGAAGACGAGCAGGTCGCGTTCCCAGTAGAAGGAATAGAGGCAGCGGTCCCCCATGAGGTCCTTTTTGTTAGGCGCGGCAATGGAGCCGATGATGCCGTCGTGGAACATCTCGACGAAGCACGACTCAGATGTCAGGAGATAGGCGATCTGCCGGCGCGTCTCCTTGTCGACCAGATTGCCGTACAAAGCGAGCTCTTTGTCAGAGAGGACCGCTACGACAGGCTTGGGCCCATCAGGCATCTCGCCATCAGGCAACAGCTTGAGCCCCGCATCGAGCTCATACACCAATGCCATGTCGTCCTCCCCTCAGCGCTGGCCTCCAAACAGGCACCGCACCCTTGCAGGCACGCACTCCGCTTCTCGACACCATTATCGAGGATGGCACAGCGCTTCGACGCGGGCGCGCCTGCATGTTAACCAAACGGTAAAGGGGCGCGCCCACGCCTCGGCCCGCTTCGTCGTCGGAGACCCCCGATGCCCTCCGGGCCCCTGCCGCCCCTAGACGGCTGCCGACCCGCGCTCGCCCGTGCGAATGCGCACGACCTCTTCCACCGGGCTGATGAATATCTTGCCGTCGCCGACCTCGCCCGTCTGGGCATGGGCGAGAATGGTCTCCACGATGGCCTCCACCTCATCGTCGGCTGTCACGATCTCGAACTTGACCTTCGGCACCATGTTGAGCAGCACCTCGGTGCCACGATAGTATTCCTTCCAGCCATGCTGGTTGCCGCACCCGTTGACCTGGCTTATCGTCATGCCGCTAATATGGGCAGCGAACAGCGCGTCCTTGAGCGGCTCGAGCTTCTCGGGACGCACGATGGCGATGATTCTCTTCATGTCCGTTCCCTCCTCTTCCTAGTCCAGCCCCACATAGGCCGGATACGCGGACTCGCCATGCTCGGCGACATCGAGGCCTTGCGCCTCCGCTTCCGGAGACACGCGCAGGCTTCCTTTGAAGCACGCTTTCACGATGAGGCCCAACGCTACATCGCACACGCCCACGAATGCAATCGTGACCACGATGCCGAGTACCTGCGAGCCAAGCAGATGGAAGTCACCCGTATAGACGAGGCCGCCGAAGTCGGTCCAGCTCAGCTCGGGCACGCAGAACACGCCGGTGAGGACGCCACCGACGATGCCGCCGACGCAATGGCAGCCGAACGCGTCGAGCGCATCGTCGTAGCCGAGCGCGCGCTTGGCCACCGATATGGCCCAATAGCACACCGGCGACACGATGAGGCCCATGAGCAGCGCCGCCCACGGCTCGACGAACCCGGCTGCCGGCGTGATGGCGACGAGGCCGGCGACGAGGCCGGTGCAGGCCCCGACGAGCGTAGGCTTCTTCACGACCACGCGTTCGACGAGCATCCACGACACCACGCCGGCGCCAGATGCCACGACCGTATTGACCAGGGCCAATGCCGCCACGCCGTCAGGAGCGAACTCGCTGCCTGCGTTGAACCCGAACCATCCGAACCACAACAGCGCTGCGCCCAAAGCGATGAAGGGCACGTTGTGCGGGCGATAGCCCATGACGCCGAACCCGCGCCGCCGCCCCACGAGGACGCAGAGCACCAAGGCCGTC
>CAJUFC010000090.1 GCA_910585565.1 uncultured Eggerthellaceae bacterium
CGTGCTTGCGTCATATCTCGCGTCGCAGGGCATCGCAAGCTCGTTCATCGACTCGAGCGATCTGTTCGCATCCGAGGTCGAGCTGCCGCCGCTTCCTGCCGCAGACGAGACGGCGCTTGCGGTCGTTTTGGGGGGAGACGGGACGATCCTGCGCACGGCGCGCCTCATCGGGGACCGCGCCATTCCGATTCTCGGCATCAACTTCGGCAACCTCGGCTTTCTCGCCAACAAGGGAGAGGGCGGCGTGGTTGACCTGGTCTCGCGGGCGCTCATCGGCGAGCTCGTGCGCGACGAGCGCGCCAACCTCGAGGTCAGCGTCGTCTGCGAAGGCGACGTGGACGACGACCTTGACGGCTGCATGTCGCGAAAGCTCTTCGCGCTGAACGAGGCTGCCATCACGCGCGGTTCTTTGGGTCGGACCATCAGCTACTCGCTCGACGTCTCTGGCGTATCCATGGCCGAGGTGTCGGGCGACGGCGTCATCGTGGCCACGTCCACAGGCTCGACGGCCTATTCGCTGGCGGCGGGCGGCCCCATCGTGCATCCGGGCTATCGCGGCATGATCATCCAGCCCCTCGCGCCGCACACCCTGACGGCGCGCGCGATCCTCACCGATGCGAACGACGTGGCGTGCATCGATTTGGGCAGCAACCGAGAGGGGCGAGCGGCCACGCTGTTCCTCGACGGCGATGCCATCGCCTTTGGCGCACCCTTGCAGCGCGTCTATGTCAGGCGTGGCGCATGCCCGACTGTGCTGCTGTATGCGGAGAAGGACCACTTCTACCGGTATGCCGCCAGCACGTTCTTCGGCGTGTAGGCTGAGCGTTCCCGTTATTTGTGATAATAGCGATGCTGCTCGTAGACCGGCTCGCAGCACACGTTGATGCCGAGCGTCTTGTACAGCCGCTCGTCGGTGGACGACACGATGACCGAGAAGTACGCGTCGCAGCCGCGCAGCTTGTCTGCGTTGTCGATCAGGCGCTCTGCCAGCGGGTTGTTCACCGAGCTGACCGAGAGCGCCAGCAGCGTCTCGTCTGAGTGCAGGCGCGGGTTCTTGTTGTGCAGATGCTCCGTCTTGAGGTGGCAGATGGGCTCGATGACGTTGTCGGAGATGACGTCGATGTCGTCAGAGACGCCGGAGACGCCCTTGAGCGCGTTCATGAGGAGAGCTGAGGCCGCGCCTAAGAGGTTGCCGGTCTTGCCGGTGACGACGCGCCCGTCGGGCAGCACCATCGCGCCTGCTGGCTTGCCGGTGATCTCGGCCTTGAGAAGGGCAGCGGAGTGCGCAGGGGAGAGGTTGCCGGTGATCTGCGCCTGGTTCATGAGGATCTCGATCTTCTCCAGGTCGCGCTGGCCGATGCCGGTCTTCTTCACGTCCACCGCGGTTGCGAAGTAGCGGCGCACGATCTCGTTTTTGGCGGCCTCGCGGCAGACCTCGTCGTCTGATATCGCCAGCCCAGCCATGTTGACGCCCATGTCGGTGGGGCTCTTGTAGGGACACTCGCCCAAGATCTTTTCCATCATCGAGCGCAGGACCGGGTATATCTCGACGTCGCGGTTGTAGTTGACGGTGGTCTTCCCGTAGGCCTCCAGGTGGAAGGGGTCGATGATGTTGTCGTC
>CAJUFC010000091.1 GCA_910585565.1 uncultured Eggerthellaceae bacterium
AAGAGCGCCGCGGCGTTCTGCACGTCGAACACGGGGCAGGGCAAACACCCCACCTCCCGATAGAGGATCAAGAGGTCCTGGTATCCGGCATGAAAGAGCTTGACCGTGCTCTCGTCAGTAAGCAGGGGTGCCAAGACCGCCAAGTCCTCCACCCCGAACGGGTCCACGATCGCGACCTCGTCCTCGGTCGCAAGCTGCAAAAGGCACAGGTTCGGATAGTACGTCTTTTCGCGCAGGAACTCCGTGTCGATGGCCAAAACCGGCGAGCCCTTGGCCCGGAGCACGAACGCCTCTAGCTCTTCTTGGGTGTCGATGTAGCTCAATTTGGTTACCGCATTCTGTCTGTCTAGTACTATATTCATATAATCATAGCAACTGATAGGACGACCGTGAAACTGCTTGTGTTGAACAATCTGTCATCGGGACTGGGCGACGGCGCCATCTTTGACTACATCCGCACGATGCTGGAAGACGGCGACGAGGTGGTCATTCGCGCGAGCGACGGCACCACCGACATGAGGACGTTTCTGCACGACGCGGAGCGATTCGATGCCGTCGTGACCGCAGGCGGCGACGGATCGTCGTCGTCCATCGTCTACCTCTTGCGCGACACCGGCATCCCCATCCTCCCCTTCCCTGCCGGCACGGCCAACCTGCTGTCGGCCAACCTCGAGTCACCCGAGGAGCCGCATGCGCTCGTCGCCATGACGCGCGACTTCCAAACGATGGACTTCGACCTCGGCGAGATCGAGTTCCCCGACGGCGTGAAGCACGGCTTCACCATCATGGCCGGCGCCGGCTACGACGCCAAGATCATGAAAGACGCCGAGCCGGGCAAGAAGATATTCGGTCCGATGGCGTATTTCACCTCCGCCGTCGCGAACCCGATGCCGCAGTTCTCCACGTTCAAGCTCGAGATCGACGGCAAGACGATCGAGAGCAGCGGCGTGGGGGTGCTCATCATCAACTTCTCGCGCATCCAGTTCGACATCACGGTCGTCCACGAGAACCGCCCCCGCGACGGTGCCTTCGACATCGTGGTGCTCAACACGAAAGACGCCTTCGGGCTGATACCGGCGCTCTTCACAGCACTGCTCGACCGCAGCGGCGACTTCCCGGCGCGCCCTGACGCGCTCGAGGTCTATCGCGGCAGCAACGTGCGCGTGGAGGCAGACCCACCGCTGCAGGTGCAGTTCGACGGCGAGCTGGCTGACCGCACCACGCCATTTACCGCACGCGTGCTGCCCGAAGCGGCCCGCTACATCGTCAGCAAGGAATGCATCAAGCACTTCTCGTAGCGCGCCTGCCAGCACGTCTGTGTCGCGCGCCTCACAGACGTGCTGAATGCGCCACACCCGCCAGAATCCACGCGGGCACGTCGGCGTGCATCGATGCGCATATGCATCTGATTTGTTACAGGTATGTGAAATCTTCCCCATGAATGGTTCCCTTTTCGGGGTGAGTGGTGGTAGGCTTGCCACTCGCCGTTTTCGGACGGCATGCGACCGCAATCACACGACACGAGAGAGGGACATCATGAACGCATATCTCATAGCGGCAAAAGCCAACGCATGGGAGATCGACCAGCATGTGGGGCGCGCCATCGAGGCGAACCAGCCCGACTACCTGATCGAGGCCATCGGCCGCGGCGAGGGCAGCAACCCGGAAGAGCGAGAGAAGACGCTGGGCCACGACAAGTTTCTCGGGGGGCTCTTCAGCCTGAACTAAGCACGCACGCGCTCGCTGGCATCGCCAGCAGCCTTCCCAGAGGCTTTTCGACACCGACCCTCGAGAGAGGGTCGTTTTTTTTATATGCTGCGCTGCTGGACGAAAGCCACGCATCTTGAGCGATCTGAGCAGTTCGCAGCCATCTCGTCGTTCCGTGTCAGCCAAAACAAAACAGGCCAGAGGAGAACATCCTCTGGCCTGCGTGTTCATGGTGCGCGGTACAAGATTTGAACTTGTGACCCCTACCGTGTCAAGGTAGTGCTCTCCCCCTGAGCTAACCGCGCTAATGGTGTCGGAGGCGGGATTTGAACCCGCACACCCGAAATGTGGGCACTAGCACCTCAAGCTAGCGTGTCTGCCGTTCCACCACTCCGACATTTGCCGTTTCGCACAAGCGTTGCGTGCGGACAGCGGAAGCTATTCTAGCAGAACGAAATCGGGACGCAACACCTTCGAGGAAATTATTTGCCCTCGGTCGAAGATGCGCCGTCCGCGGAATCGCTCGCAGGCGCCTCAGCCACCGTCGAGCTGCCGGCAGCCAAGCTGTTGCAGTAGTCTGCGGCCGTCACGAACGCACCGTCATGCCGCACGAGGCCCTGCTCGTCGAGATAGCGGCCGAGGTTGGCGTTGTAGCGCATCTGGATGAGCTCAAGGATGACCGCGAACACCATGGCGAAGTACACCATGACCTTCTCGAGGTGCATGTCCAAGACCTCGATGCCCGTCGTGATACCGAGCGAGTCGAGCGCCAGCAAGAGCCCCACGACCACGATGAACACGAGGGCCAGTATCTTCATCTCCACGTTCTTGTTGATGAACGCCGAGATGGGGTCGATGAACACCATCATGAGCACGATCGCGATGATGACGGCCAATATCATGACGATGAGGTGATCGGCCAGCCCCACCGCCGTGATGACCGAGTCGATGGAGAACACGAGATCCATCACCATGATCGTGCCGATGGCCTGCGGCAGCCCCAGAGTGTGGCGCGCTTTGTGCTCTTCATGCAGCTCGGCCTTCACCTCGTTGAGGCGCATCATGCCCACCAGCTCGCTGATGCCCTTGTAGATGAGATAGCCGCCGCCAGCCAGCATGACCAGGTCGCGCACGCTGAAGTCATGGTGAAGCGCCCCCAGATCGATCGTGAACAGCGTCGCCTGCAGGTGCACGAGCCAGCTGGCGAAGCAGAGGAAGATGCATCGCATCACGAGCGCGCCCGCAAGCCCCAGCTTGCGGCCGATGTGCTGCTTGTCGATAGGCAGCCGGTCGGTCGTGATGGAGATGAAGACGATGTTGTCCACCCCGAGCACGATCTCAAGGAAGGTGAGGGTGATGAGGCTGATCCATGCCTCTGGCGTTGTGAATATCGAAAGGTCCATACGCTACAGCCTATCAAAGTTCCCTAGTTGGTCAATGGTATAATCGACGGCGTTACCAATTATTAGGAGTCGGGAAATTGCAGCACAAGTCAACCGGGAACCCACGGGAGGCAGGGCGCGGCAGGCACGCCAGCATCCCTCTCGGCGATTCGAAGCAAACCGCCCAGCAAGATATCGCAGCACGCAATCCGGCCCCTGTTGACTCCCCTCCTGCTCCCCCGCGTCAGCATCTGACGCCAGGCGAGCCGCACAAGCCTAAGAGGCTCGCCACCGAGCTGGGCATCGAGTCTCCCAACGGAAGCCCCTACCGGCCGAGCAGGAGCAACCCCAACGTTCACTACCTGAGCGGAGACATCCTCGCACGCCCCTTGGATCTGCCCAGGCGAGAGCGCATCGGGCTGTACCTGGCCATCGCCATCGCGGTGGTCATCTCGGGCGTATTCCTCTACTTCTTCTTGGACGCGACCGCGAACGCGCCGGCACGCGAGCTCGAGAAGATGGAGGAGAGCCTTGCACGGGACGTTTCGCTCGACCTGCCCGACATGGTGTCCTTGCTCGGCTTGGACGACGCTGCCATCGACGCCAAGCTCAAGGAGACGGGCGCCACCTTCTTCGAGCGCAAGCCGGCAGGAACGGCCGAGCCCTACGAGATCATCAAGCTGCCCCAAGACGTCACGCTCCTCCAGGCAGGAGAGTTGTACGCCCTGGGCGTGAGCAAGCTCACCGCCCCCCAGGCCGCGCTGCTCCTCAACGGGTCATGGGACCTCAACATCGAGCGCAAGAACGGCATCAACATGAGCCTGCACTATGCCGACTTCAAGTCGGGGTCGCTGGACAACGCCATCACCAACGCGCTCGTTGCCGAGAACTTGGCCCAGAACGGCGAGCCTGACCGCGGCGAGGACGACGGATACGGCAATGCGTATGCCACCGGCTCTCTTGCTGCCGCAGACAAGAACTACACGTGGACCGTGTCGGCCTGCCCGCTCAAGCAGATCTACTCTGTTGCCGGCCTGCCCGACGACGCCGTCTACGTCGGCATTCGCATCAAGTCAGCGTAAGCAAAAGCCAGCCTCTAAAGACAGCCTCTACAAGTCAGCGCAATAAAAAGGCCCCCGCAAGGGCACTCTGTTCGCGTATCGCTGCACATATATATAAGAGGGAAAGATGGAGGCGACGCCCGGATTCGAACCGGGGGTGAAGGCTTTGCAGGCCTCTGCCTTACCACTTGGCCACGTCGCCATCCCGTAAGAAACAAAAGAGCCGGAGGTCGAAACCTCCGGCTCGGAAGTTCTGGAGCGGACAACGGGGTTCGAACCCGCGACCCCCACCTTGGCAAGGTGGTGCTCTACCAGCTGAGCCATGTCCGCATTGCGTAGGATATGTTACTCGAACGTTTTACTCATTGCAAGTAAAAATATCCACAAATTGGCAAAATTTCCTGTGATGCGAAATCTTGCCAGGTCCGCGTACGTATCGCTACGCGGAAGCGATGGTGCCGTGCGGGAAGATGACCATCAACACGATGAGCGACACCATGAACACGATCGCGCACACGATGGTGATGCGGTCGAGATTCTTCTCGATGATGCTCGTGCCCGTCTGGGTGGAGTACATCGAGCTGGCGATCATCTCGGAGATGCCAGTCCCTTTGCCTGAGTGCATGAGGATGAAGATGATGAGGCCGATGCCTGACAGGAACATCAGGATCAGAAATATGATTGCTAGAGGTGACAAGGTCGCACGCTTCTTTCTTCGGTTTTATGCATACAAAATGCGCATTATATCCAATGGAATCGTCTTAGGCAAGGAGACACTCCCCGCTCATCTCCTCAGGCGGCTGAAGCCCAATCATCCGCAGCAGCGTCGGCGCGATGTCGGAGAGCTTGCCGGTGCGCTCGGTGAGGGCAAAGCCGCTGCCTGAGTAGTCGATGAGCACGAGCGGCACCAAGGCCGTCGTATGCGCCGTGAAGGGCGTCCCGTCGGCCGCGAGCATCTTGTCCGCATTGCCGTGGTCAGCCGTGAGCAGCACGACCCCCTGCTTCTCGGCCATGGCCTCGAGCACCGCGCCCACGCCAGCATCCACCGCCTCCACGGCAGCGACGGCCGCCGGGATGACGCCGGTATGCCCCACCATGTCGCAGTTGGCGAAGTTGACGATGTAGACGTCTGCGGCATCCTCGCGGATGGCTTGCGCCAGCGTCGAGGCCACCTCAGGGGCGCTCATCTCGGGTTGAAGGTCATAGGTGGCGACGTTCGGGCTCGGGATGAGCGTGCGCTGCTCGCCGCGCACCGGCTCCTCCACGCCGCCGTTGAGGAAGAACGTCACGTGTGCGTACTTCTCGGTCTCGGCGATATGGTACTGAGACAGGCCCGCCTCCGCCAGCGCGTCGGCCAGCACGTGCGGCGGGAACTCCTTTGCGAACGCCACCGGAGCGGCAAGTGCGGGGTCGTACTCGGTCAGGCAGACGAAGTCCACCCGGGGGCGGCAGGCGCGCTCGAAGCCGTCGAAGCCGTCATCGATGAGCGCGCGCGTGATCTCGCGCGCCCGATCGGGCCGGAAGTTGAAGAAGACGACAGCGTCGCCATCCTGCATCCCGCGCCGGTCAAAGGCGACCGGCACCACGAACTCGTCGGTCACGCCTGCGTCGTAGGACTGCTGCATGGCGGTCGCCGGGCTGAGGTCGGTGAAGTTCGCTGCGCACGCGATAGTGTCGTATGCCTTCTGCACGCGGTCCCACCGCTTGTCGCGGTCCATGGCATAGTAGCGTCCCGAAATGGAGGCAATCTCGATGCGGCACCGCACGCCAGGCGATGCGCCGCGCGCGCCGCCATCCGCCGCGGCGCCAGCACCCGCATCCGCACCTGCGCCCTCGCGCTCGATGGCCTCGATCCCTGCCTCCAGCGCGCGCACGAATCCCAGCCCGCTCTCGGGCGGCACGTCGCGCCCGTCCATGAAGCAGTGCACGAACACGCGCTCGACGCCAGAGGCGACCGCAGCGCGCAGCAGCGCATACAGGTGCGCGTTGGAAGAATGCACGCCCCCGTCGCTCAGAAGCCCCATGAGGTGCAAAACGCCTCCACGCTCGCGAACGCCGGCAAACGCCTCTTGCAGCACGGGGTTGGCAGCAATGGAGCCGTCGGCGCACGCCGCGTTGATGCGCGTCAACTCTTGGTAGACCACGCGCCCCGCGCCGATGTTGAGGTGCCCCACCTCGGAGTTGCCCATCTGACCCTCAGGCAGCCCCACCGCCTCGCCCGACGCAGCCAGGCGCGTCCACGGGTAGGAGGCGAAGACCTCGTCGAGCACCGGGGTGTCAGCCTGCGAGATGGCGTTTCCCTCGCCCGCGTCAGCAAGGCCGAAGCCATCCATGATGATGAGGCACGCGGGAAGCCGCTTCGCCACAGCGTCGCCCATGGCTACAGAGCCGCCTTCACGATGGCGATGAACGACTCCGCCTTGAGGGCGGCGCCCCCGATGAGGCCGCCGTCGATGTCCTCTTGTGCCAGCAAGAGCTCGGCGTTGCCCTCGTTCATCGACCCGCCGTACAAAACACGCATGTCATCGGCGCGCTCGTCGCCGAAAAGCTCGCCCAAGGTCACGCGGATGGCGCGGCACACCTCTTCGGCCTGCTCGGGCGTCGCCGTGCGGCCGGTGCCGATGGCCCAGATGGGCTCGTAGGCGACGACGCATCCTGCGGCGTCCGTGGCGTCGAGCCCGGCGAACGCCGCGCGCACCTGCTTGTCGACGAAGTCGAGGTAGGTGCCCTCGTCGCGCACGGCCAGCGACTCGCCGACGCACACGATGGGATGAATCGGCTGCACCTTGTTCTCGATGAGTGCCTTGACCTTCTTGTTCACGTCCTCGTTCGTCTCGCCGAAGAGCGTGCGCCGCTCGGAATGGCCGACGATGCAGTACGTGCATCCCACGTCGCGCAGCATGGCGACGGATATCTCGCCCGTATAGGCGCCAGACGCCTCCCAATAGACGTTCTGCGCGCCGATGGCGATCTTTTGCTTGTCGAACTCGAGCACGGTATGAGCCGGCTTCAAGTCCACGTACGGAGGGCATATCGCCACATCCACCGTGTCGGTCCAGTCGTTCTCGAACCGATTCGAAATCTCTTGGGTGAGCACGACGGCCTCGGCCACCGTGTTGTTCATCTTCCAGTTGCCTGCAATGAGCTTGCGCCTTGTCATGGGATGCTCCTTATCTATCGCTTGAGTGCCTCGACGCCCGGCAGGGCCTCGCCCTGGACCAGCTCCATGCTGGCGCCGCCGCCCGTCGATATGAACGTCATCTTGTCGGCAACGCCGAACTTGTTGACCGCAGCCACGCTGTCGCCGCCGCCGATG
>CAJUFC010000092.1 GCA_910585565.1 uncultured Eggerthellaceae bacterium
AGGAGGGCAACTAATGGGCAAGGCATCTGTCATTCCGTTCGGGCCGCAGCACCCCGTTCTGCCCGAGCCGCTGCATCTCGACCTCGTCGTGGAAGACGAGACGGTCGTCGACTGCATCCCTCAGATCGGGTTCATCCATCGCGGTCTGGAAAAGCTCGTCGAGACACGCGACTACAATCAGTTCATCTATGTCGCCGAGCGCATCTGCGGCATCTGCGCCATGGGGCACTCGCTCGGCTATGCCGAGACGGTCGAGAGCCTGATGGGCATCGAGGTGCCCAAGCGCGGCGAATATCTCCGCGTCATCTGGCACGAGCTGTCGCGCATTCACTCGCATCTGCTTTGGCTGGGCCTGGCTGCTGACGCATTCGGGTTCGAGTCGATGTTCATGCATTGCTGGCGGCTGCGCGAGCGCGTGCTGGACATCTTCGAGAAAACGACCGGGGGGCGCGTCATCTTGTCGGTCGTTGCCGTAGGTGGCGTTGTGTGCGACATCGATGCGACGACGCTGCGCGAGATCGTGAACGTGCTCGATGGGATCAAGGACGACTACGACAAGATCATGAAGACGCTTCTGACCGACAGTTCCGTCAAGAACCGCACCGTGGGCGTGGGTGCCCTCACGCACGAGCAGGCAATCGAGCTTAGCATGGTCGGGCCGTTCGCGCGCGCTTCGAACGTCAACTACGACGTGAGGATGTTCGGACGCGGGGCCTATGGCGACCTTGCGGACTTCCGTCCGATCCTTGACGCTCAGGGGGACTGCTATGCACGCGTCAAGGTGCGCTGCCTCGAAGTCTTGCAGTCGATCGACATCATCAAGGAGCTCATCTGCAAGATTCCTGACGGCGACATCGCGGTCAAGGTCAAGGGCGCCCCCAAGGCGGGCGCGCAAGCCGCCAATGTCCTCGAGCAGCCACGCGGGGAGTGCTACTACTATGCGCGCGGCAACGGATCGAAATACCTCGAGCGCATGCGCATGCGAACGCCCACCTCGCAGAACCTCGCTGGCATGACGGTCGCGCTCAAGGGATGCGACCTGGCCGACGTCAACATGATCATCCTCACGATCGACCCCTGCATCAGCTGCACGGAAAGGTAGGGACCCATGGGTAGCTTCAGACTGGGCGGCATGACGTTTGGGTCGCTTTTCAAAAAGCCAGAGACGCTTCTCTATCCGCTCGAGAAGAAAAACCCCTATCCGCATCAGAAGGGGCA
The DNA here is from genome assembly GCA_910585565.1 of uncultured Eggerthellaceae bacterium. Taxonomy (GTDB): domain Bacteria; phylum Actinomycetota; class Coriobacteriia; order Coriobacteriales; family Eggerthellaceae; genus MGBC163016. Next base: position 1,219 of record CAJUFC010000092.1, read on the forward strand.
CATCGTCAACGACGTGGACGCCTGCATCCTGTGCGGCATGTGCCAAAAGTCATGTCCGTGCCACTGCATCCGCGTCGACAAGGCCGAGCTTCTCTGGGAGATCGACCCGTTCATGTGCGTCCAATGCGGCACCTGCGTGCGCGTCTGCCCGACGAAGTGCCTGAGCATGGACGGCACGCCCACGCCGGTCGCCACGGCCAAGTACCGCCGCGACCTGACGGTTCCCAAGAAGGAGAAGAAGGCGAAGGCGGCCGATGCGGGTGCGCAGGACGCGAAGGCTGAGCCGCAGCCTTGATGTGTGCTTTCCGCCACAATATCAAACATTTGTTTCTAAGGGTGTTATTCTGGCGCTCGGCCTGCTAAAATGCTGGTTTTGATTATCCTTCGTGTGAGCATATCAGAGGCAGGAAGATCGTGTTGGCGATGACCAGCGCACGCATGGCAGAGCAGACAACAGACGAGCAGGTAACGAGCAAGGTGCTGACGGTTCCGAACGTCATATCGTTCGCCCGTCTTCTGCTGGTGCCCGTCTATCTGTGGCTGCTCTTCTCGGGCAACGACATCGCGGCGCTCGTCGTGTTTGCCGTGGCTGCCGCGACGGACTTCGTCGATGGGCAGGTGGCACGCCGCACGCATCAGGTGTCTCGGCTCGGAAAGCTGCTCGACCCTGCCATCGACACCATACTCATGCTGACCGGCGTTCTCGGCATCGTGGCCATCGGTCGGCTGCCGCTTTGGTTCGCCGTCCTGGTCATCGCGCGCGAGGCGTTCTTGCTCATCGGGGGCGCCATCATGCTCACGCGCTTCAAGATCAGCATTCCGGTTATCTATCCCGGGAAGGTGGCGACGACGCTTCTGTTCACCGGGTTTGCCGGCATGCTGCTCAACCTGCCGCAGATTCCTGGCCTGGGGCTCGTTGACGTTTCGTGGCTGCCTGGGTTCAACGGGGATGCGGTGGCTGTTTGGATATGGCTGCTCTATGCAGGACTCGTGCTCCAGCTGGGCGTCACGGTCTACTATTGCGTTCAGGCATACCGACGCTTGCGCGCCGCCCTTGACGAAAGGCGCGCTTAGCCATGACGTACTCGCGCGACAACGGCAGGCAGCGGCGCACGAGCCCATCGTATGCTCGTCCGCTGAGCTCGTCTGCCCGCAGCAGCAGCGCCCCTGAGCGCTCGCGGCGCGCGAGCTCGCGCGCCGCGTCAGAGCGCACAACGTCGTCCTATGGCGCTCGCAGCGATGGGCGCGTGCGCCCGACATCTGAGCGCAGCTCCTCATATCGCAGCTACGACGCCTCGGCACGCTCGTACGGTGCCTCCCAGCGCCGGGCGCGGGACTCGCGCGATCTGCCGCATGAGGCGCGCCGTGCGCCGGCCGCCCCTGAGCGCTCGGTCCCGGCGCGCATCATCTTCGCGATCGACGGGGGCATCGGTGCCGTCTTCGCAGCCATCGGGCGCGCGTTCTCGTTCGTATGGTCGAAAAGCCGCGTCGTGGGAGCCGCCATCTTGGCCGTGCTCGTCATTGGCTGCGTCGTCGCCCTCGACACGGCGTTCACCTCAGACAAGATATATAAAGGCGTGTCGGTCGGCGACGTCGACG
>CAJUFC010000093.1 GCA_910585565.1 uncultured Eggerthellaceae bacterium
CACGAGGACTACCAGATAATCGGAAGCGAGAAGACCCACTTCGATGATCGGGAAGGGGCGCTTGCTGCCATGCAGGGAAGGCGGGCGCGCGGCTGATGCGACTGAACTCCAAGCAGATCGTCCTGTATACGGGCGGCTCGTTTCTCATCGAGCCGATCGATGCTTCCGAGATACTGACGGGCATCACTTGGGACTCGCGAAACGTGAGGCCAGGGGATTTGTATGTGGCCCTGCGGGGCGAGCGCGTTGACGGCCATGAGTTCGTCGAAGGGGCTCTGCGTGCTGGCGCGCGCGGCGCGCTGGTGACCGTGGCTCCTAGCAAGGGCGCATGCGTGCTGGCGCGCGAGCTGGGCGTGCCCATCATAGAGGTGTCCGATACGATGCATGCAATCGAAGACCTAGCGCGCGAGTGGCGCCACCACATCACCGCGAAGGTGGTTGCGGTGACAGGCTCGGTTGGCAAGACGACGACGAAAAACCTCGTGCGCGACGTGTGCGCTGCGAAATACCGCACGGTGGCCACCGAAGGCAACCAGAACAACGAGCTCGGCGTGCCGAACACGGTGCTGGCAGCAAACCCAGACACCGATGTGGTCGTTGTGGAGATGGGCATGCGCGGGCTTGGCCAGATAAAGCAACTGTGCGACATAGCGCGTCCGGATTGGGGGCTCATCTCCAATGTGGGTGAGTGCCATATGGAGCTGTTGGGCACCAAAGAGAACATCATGCGGGCCAAGCGAGAGCTCCTTGATGCGCTGCCTGATGGTTCTGGCATAGCGTTCTTGAACGCCGAGGACGCCTGTACCGACCAGATGGCTGCCGATGCGCGCCTGCGAGAGCGCCATGTGAGGATGGCGTTGTTTGGCGGCAAGGCAGCAGCCGGGGAAGGTGCCTGCAAGCAGGGCGTCGATGACACCATGCGCGTGTGGGCGCGCGACGTGCGACTCGATGCCGAGGGGCGGCCCGAGTTTGTTTTGTGCGTTGACGGGGTTGCTTCCGTCGCGGGCAAGACGCCTGTGGCGGCTGCGACTGACCCTCGCACGCCAGCCTTGTTCGCTCTTGCGCCAGATACTCAGGAGGCTCGTTGTCATCTGTCGGTGCGCGGCGAGCACAATGTGACCAATGCGTGCTCTGCTGCGGCAGTGGGCCTTGCTTTGGGCATCGACATATCGAGCGTTGTGGAGGCACTGTCTGAGTCGCTGTCAGAGGCGGGACGTCTTGAGATGCTGACTGCCCGAGATGGATTCGTGGTCATCAACGACGCGTACAACGCAAACCCGGACTCGATGAAGGCGGCGCTGGGAATGCTGGCGGCGATGGACGTTCGTGGACGCCGCATAGCTGTTTTGGGAGACATGGGCGAGCTGGGCGCTGTCGAGGTGGCGTGTCACCGCGGTGTTGGCGAGGTGGCGGCTCGGCTTGCGATGGACGAGCTCATCTGCATCGGCGGGCTATCGCAGCACATAGCAGATGCAGCGATTGAAGCCGGGATGCCGGAGGCTCATGTCTTTCGGGCGATGACGCTTGCCGAGGCCTTCGAGAGAATCGAAGGAAATCTCATGAAGGACGATGTCGTTTTGGTCAAGGCATCGCATTTCATGAGGTTGGATCGGCTGGTCGAAGGGCTTGTGAGCTAGCATGTTGAGCTATTTTGCTGCATATCCGACGTTTCTCGTATTTGCTGCCGTGGTGGTGGCGCTCGTGCTGACAATGGCGTTCATGCCGGCATTCATTCGCTTCTTGCAGACGCGGCACATCGGCCAGCAGGTGCGCGATGACGGCCCTCAGACGCATTTGGTGAAGCAGGGCACGCCGACCATGGGCGGCGTGGTCATGCTGCTGGCGGTCGTGGTCACCATTTTGCTGGTGGGCGTGCCTGACGCAGAGACATATCTGTTGTTGGGCGCAGTGGTGCTGACCGGCGTCTTGGGCGCGATCGACGATGGCTCGAAGATAGCGCACGAGCGGTCCTTGGGGCTCACTCCCGCCATGAAGCTGGTTGGCCAGTTTGCCATCGCGGGCGTATTCGTCCTTGCGGCCGTCAACATGCTCGGCGTGGAACCGACGGTGAACATCCCGTTCATCTGCACCGTGGATTTGGGCGTGCTGTCCATCGAGATTCCCACCGGGGATGGTAGTGCGTTCTCCATTCCTTGGCTGTACGTCATCTATTGCATGGTCTTGCTGGTGGGTCTGTGCAATGCGGTCAACCTGACCGATGGCCTTGATGGCTTGGCTGCCGGTACGGTCATGATCGTCATGATCATCATGGCGGCCATCGCGTTTTCGGAGAATCTGCTGGAGCCGGCCATCTTCGCGGCCGCCCTGGCAGGGTGCTGCATTGGCTTTTTGTGGTTCAACTCGCATCCTGCAGATATCTTTATGGGGGATACGGGGTCACTGGCCCTGGGGATGGCCCTTGGCTGTCTTTCGGTGGTCACGAAGACGGAGTTCGTCGTCATCCTCATCGGCGGGCTGTTCGTCGCTGAGGCTATCAGCGTCATCATCCAGGTGTGGTACTTCAAGCGCACCGGCAAACGCATCTTCCTCATGGCTCCGCTGCATCATCACTTCGAGAAGAAGGGGTGGAGCGAGACGAAGGTAGTGGTGCGATTCTGGATCATCTCGGGCATGCTGGCTGCATGCGGTTTCGTGGTCTGGTTTGCCAGCTTTATGGGTGGGATGTAGCATGGCTGCATCGTGGTTGCCCCATCGCAAGCATGCTCCCGAGCAGCTTGGCGCCGTGCTCGTGCTGGGGCTGGGCGTCAGCGGCAAAGCGGTGACAGAGTATGTCATTCCTTTGTTGGGGACGCGAGCGAAAAGCCTCACCGTGCTGGCGGGACATGCCACCGACGATGCCGTCGCCTGGGCTGCCAGCAAAGAGGCGTCGTGTGCAGGGGCGGCCTTCTCGATAGTCTTTGATGACGAGGATGCGAGTGCGCATATCCCAGCGGGGGCAGATGGCTTTGACGTCTGCATCGCAAGCCCTGGCATCTCGGCTTTTTCCGACTTCTATCGGAATGCGCAAGCTGCGAGCGCAGCGGTTATCAGCGAGGTGGAGTTCGCCTGGCGCGAGAGCGACGAGGATGCCGCGTGGATAGCCGTGACGGGCACGAACGGCAAGACGACGACAACAGCGCTCATCGAGCATCTTCTGCGAGAAGCGGGGCTTGCCGCCAAGGCGGTGGGCAACATCGGCGATGCCTGCATCGAGCAGGTTGCCTGCGACAATGCGCGCGACGCGGAAGAGCGACCGTGCTATGTGGTGGAGACGTCGTCATACCAGCTGGCGTCTGTGGACGCGTTCGCTCCTGAGGTGGCCGTGGTGCTGGGAATCACGCCGGACCACATAAAGTGGCATAAGACCCACGAGCACTATGTTGAATCAAAGTACAAGCTCCTGAGCAATCTGGCGGCCACGCCTGGAAGCGTGGCCGTGTTGGACGCAACGAACGACGAGGTGCGAGCCAAGGTGCGCGAGCTGCGCCCGCTGAACGAGGCAGAGCGCGGCTATGCGTATGTTCCCCTCGGTACGGCTGCGGGCATCGAAGGCGACATGCGCGCTGCGTGTGGCGCAGAGCATGCTGCTTTCGTCTCAGAGGGAGAGCTGCACGTCGCGTTTGGCGGAGCGGACCATCGCCTTTGTGCGGCTGCGGAGCTGCGCATAGTGGGCGAGCATAACCAGATAAACGCCTTGGCAGCAGCCTCTGCGGCTTTGGCCGTTGGCGTCTGTGCGGATGACATCGCAGGCGCGTTGTGCACATTCGCGCCGCTCGAGCATCGCATCGAGCCTGTGGGGTGCATGCGTGGCGTGCGGTATTACAACGACTCGAAGGCCACGAATGTGGATGCGACGCTGCAGGCGTTGAAGGCGTTTGTGCCGCAGCGTCCTATCGTCATGCTGGGCGGCGATGACAAGGGAACCGATCTGGCGGAGCTTGTCGAGTCATGCCGGCAGCACGTGAAGGCCGTCGTCTGCTATGGCGAAGCAGGGCCACGATTCTATGAGGCGCTGGCTCCGCTTGCGGGTCAATGCGATTCTCAGGGTGCTGACGACATAATAACAAACAAATGTTCTAAAAACAGTCTTGACTTTGACGATATGCCAGTTATAATAGTACAAACGTTCGTGCAGGCTTTTGAGGAAGCGTCATCAATGGCCGAAGCAGATGACATCGTGCTTCTGTCGCCCGCGTGCGCTTCGTTCGATGAGTTCTCCTGCTTCGAAGAGCGGGGCGAGCGCTTCAAGCAGCTGGTCGAGCGGCTCGGCGAATAGGACGCAGTATGGCTGGTGCGTCTCACGGCAGTCGCTCTTTGCTCATCGACGTAAAGGCGGCGAAGATACTGATGCTTGCCGCGGTGTTCGCGCTGGTGGCCATCGGCGTCGTCATGGTCTATTCGGCTACGTCTGCGACGCTTGCAAGCAGTGGGGATAACCCGCTCGATGACATGCAAAAGCAGCTGACGTTCGTGGGGATTGGCGTTGTCGCAATGCTGGTTTTGTGGTTTGCGATTCCCTATCGGGAGTGGCTGGGCGTTATCCTCATGGGCTACTACATCATCTGCATGGTGCTGTTGGTGTTGACGTTTTTGATTGGTACGGACGTTAACGGAGCGAAGAGATGGCTGTTTGGCTTTCAGCCGTCTGAGTTCATCAAGATTGCCCTCTTGATGATGACGGTTCGTATCGTCTATGACAAGAATATGGGCAAGCTGCGCTTGCGCTCGGCGATGGCGCAGCTGGCAGGGTTTGTGGGAGTGCCGCTGGTGTTCCTGCTTCTCACCCAGTCGGACTTGGGCACCGCAGCCATTTGCGCCGTAGGCATCATGGCGGCGCTCTACCTGGGAGGCGTTCCTGGCAAGTGGATGGCGCTGATTTTGCTCCTAGCCATAGTGGGGGGCCTCATCGCCATCTTTGGCGTTGGGTATCGTAGCTCGCGATTGGTGTTCCTCGATCCGTGGAACGACGGAAAAGGAGGTTTGGGAGATGGCTTTAACATCATCCATGCCTACTATGCCATTGCCGAGGGAGGGCTCTTCGGCGTGGGCATTGGCTCATCGCACGAGAAGTACAAGTACCTCTTTGCGGCTGACAGCGACTTCATTTTCGCCATCATCTGCGAAGAGATGGGGTTTGTCGGTGCTGTGCTAGTCATCGGGCTGTTCATCGTTATCCTGCTGTGCGGCTTTCGAATTGCGCTGGAATGCCCCGACGACTTTGGCAAGATGGTCGTAGGCGCGTTGGTAATCATGCTCGTCTTTCAGGCGTTCTTGAACATAGGCTGTACCATAGGCGTGTTTCCGACGACAGGTAAGCCGCTGCCGTTCATTTCGTCAGGCGGCTCGTCGGTCATCTCGTCTTTGATGATCATCGGGATCATCATGTCTGTCGCACGGCAGACCGAGTGGGACAAAGATCCCGCGAACAGGCGTGACAACTTACGGGTCGTGAGGCCTGCATCTCGAGAAAGGGAGCGTGAGCAGCGATGACGAAGACGGCCGTTCTGACAGGCGGCGGCACGGCAGGGCACATCTATCCTGCGCTCGCCTTGGGAGAAGAGCTGCGTCTGCGCGGATGGGACGTGCACTATGCCGGTACGCCCAACGGGCTTGAGGCCGAGCTGGTACCTCAGGCGGGCTTTCCGTTCGAGGGGTTCGAGGCATCGGGCTTTGACCGCGCTCATCCCCTGACGCTTGCAAGCGGCGTTTCGCGTGTCCTCAAGAGCACGCGTCGCGCCAAGAAATGGTTCAACGACATCCAGCCTGACGTGGTCGTTGGGTTTGGCGGCTATGTGTCCATACCGGTTGCCCGTGCTGCCGAAGAGCTGGGCGTGCCGGTGGTGGTGCACGAGCAGAACTCGGTCATGGGCATGGCCAACCACTATATTGCCAAAAAGGCGATGGCGGTGTGCCTGACCTATGACGAGGCATCGGGTGCTCTTGAGAAGTGTCCCTGCAAGGACATCGTGCTGACGGGCAACCCGGTACGCTCGTCGGTCGTTACGGCGACGCGCGAGGAGGGCCGGTCTCTCCTGGGCGTTCCCGAGGATGCCACGATGCTGTTGGTGTTTGGCGGCAGCCGCGGCGCACGCCATATCAACGAGGCCATCGTCGCCATGAAAGACGAATTGCTCGCAATGGAGGGGTTGCACGTCGTTCACATCACGGGCCCCAAGGAACTAGCCTCTGTGGAGCTGTCGCTTGCGCTCACCGAAGACGAGGCATGCCGCTGGCATGTCATGGGATACCAAAACCGCATGGCCGAAACGTTGGCGGCGGCAGATGCGATCATCTCGCGGGCTGGGGCCACCTCGCTGGCCGAGATTGCGGCGCGCTGCATCCCGGCCATTCTCGTGCCGTATCCTCATGCGACGGGCGACCACCAGACGGTCAATGCCCGGTGCTATGCCTCATCGGGGGCCGCATGCATCGTCGCCGATGACGCGCTGGATGACAGCTCGTTTCGCGAGAGGGTCCTCGAACTGGTGAAAGACGCGTCTGCGCGCGAGGCGATGCGGGCGGCGGCTCACTCTGCGGGCACCGAGAACGCAGCAGCCAAGCTTGCGGATGTCGTGGAAAAGGCCGCAAGCGTCTAGCCGATGCGTTCGCTAGAATAGAATGAGCTTCGAGACGATTGCATGAGGGGATGCGCGTGAGCAAAATTCATTTCATAGGCATTGGTGGCGTTGGCATGAGCGGCATTGCGAAGGTGGCCAAGGACCAGGGCTACGACGTGAGCGGCTCGGATTTGAAGTCGAGCCGTTATACGAAGCAGCTAGAGGATGCGGGCATCGCGGTGTCCATCGGGCATGCGGCGGCAAACATTCCCGAGGGGAGCGCTGATGAGGTGACGGTCGTCGTCTCCACGGCCATCCTCGACAACAATCCCGAGCTGTCCGAGGCGCACCGTCGCGGGCTGCCCATCATTCATCGGGCAGACATGCTTGCCCGCCTAGGCAAAGACCTCAAGACGCTTGCGGTGGCGGGCACTCACGGCAAAACGACCACGTCCTCTATGCTGGCTACGGTGCTTGACGGCATCGGCGAGGACCCCACCTTCCTCATTGGCGGCATCGTGCACAAATATGGCACGAACGCTCGCAGCGGATCGGGGCCTCTGTATGTCATCGAGGCGGACGAGTCGGACAAGTCGTTCATGCGCTTTACGCCGGCTGCGGCCATCGTCACGAACATAGAGCCTGACCACCTTGACCATTACTCGGGGGTGGACGAGATTTATGCCCTGTTTGCCCGCTTTATCGCCTCGGTGCCAGATGGGTCTCCGGTCGTGGTGTGCGCCGACGACGAGAGGTTGCTTGCGCTGGCGCACGACAACGCCGCGAACGTGATTGGGTATGGATTTGGCGAGAGCGCTGACGTGCGCATCGTGGAGCACCATTGCGAAGGCATAGCCTCTCATTTCGAGCTGCGCTTCCCAGACGGAGGCACGGTGCGCTCTTCGATTAAGCAGAATCCCGGCATGCACAATATCCTCAATGGTGCGGCGGTGCTTGCGTTGCTTGACGCGCTCGGCTTCGACCGGGAGCGCACGGCGCAGGAGCTGGCCTCCTTTGCAGGGGTGCGTCGCCGGTTCGACCTCGTCGG
>CAJUFC010000094.1 GCA_910585565.1 uncultured Eggerthellaceae bacterium
CCTTGGATGTCGGAGAGCACGACCACGTCGTCGCCCTCCTTGATGAGGCCCATGGCAACGCCAGAGACCGGAGCGGCGATGGGCACGCCCGCATCCATGAGCGCCAGCGTGGAGCCGCAGGTCGACGCCATGGACGACGAGCCGTTGGACTCGAGCACCTCGGAGACGACGCGGATGGCGTACGGGAAGTCGTCCTCGGGCGGGATGACCGGCAGAAGCGCGCGCTCTGCGAGGGCGCCGTGCCCGATCTCGCGGCGCTTCGGCGCGCCCATGCGGCCCGTCTCGCCCGTCGAATAAGGCGGGAAGTTGTACTGGTGCATGTAGCGCTTGCCCTCGGCCGGGTCGATGGTGTCGAGCCGCTGCCATTCGTTGAGCATGCCCAACGTGCACACCGACAGGGCTTGGGTCTGGCCACGCTGGAACAGGCCCGAGCCATGCACGCGAGGCAGATACCCCGGAACGATGTGCAGCGGGCGAATCTCCTCAGACGTGCGGCCGTCGACGCGCTCGCCCGTCTCGATGATCATCGTGCGCATCGCGCGCTTCTCGAGAGCCTTGAGCTCGGATGCGATGTCGCTTCCCCACTCCTCAAGCTCCTCCTCGGTGAAGTCGCTCTCCTTGATGGACTCCTTCAGCTCCTCCACCTTGTCGATGCGGGACTGCTTGTCTGCGTCCTTGAGGGCGAGCTCCATCTCGCTGTAGTGGGCGCTCACGCGCTCGATGACGGCCTCGTCGGGCACATGGATGGTGAACTCCATGGGCTCGGGGGCCACCTTGGCGATGAAGGACGCCTGCTTCTCGCAGAACTCGCCGATCACCTTCTGGGCGAACGCCATGGCCTCCAGCATGTCCTCTTCGGAAACCTGGTCGGCACCCGCCTCGACCATCGAGATGTAGTCGGCGGTGCCGGCCACCGTGAGCTCGAGGTCGGAGTTCTCCTGCTCGGCATAGGTGGGGTTCACGATGAACTCGCGCGTGTCGCGGTCGCGGCCGATGCGCACGCAGGCCGCAGGGCCATCGAACGGCGCGCCGCCCACCAGAAGGGCCGCGCTCGCGCCGGCCACACAGATGGTGTCAGGCGGGTTCTCGCCGTCCACGACGAACGTCGTGGCGACGATGTGGACCTCGTTCTTGTATCCGTCGGGAAATCCCGGACGGATGGGGCGGTCGATCATGCGCGCCGTGAGGGTGCCCTTGTCAGACGGCTTGGCCTCGCGCTTGAGGTATCCGCCCGGGATGCGCCCGACGGCGTACATCTTCTCCATGAAGTCGACCGTCAGCGGGAAGAAGTCGTAATCGCGCTCCTCCTTGGACACGACGGCCGTCACCAAGACGCTGGTATCCCCGCACGTCACGAGCACAGCGCCCGTCGCCTGCTTGGCGAGCTCGCCCGTCTCGAGTCGATAGGACTTTCCGTATAGTTCGAACTCTTCTACAATCTTTGCCATTCTCTTCTTTCCTCTTTGCCTCTAATGGCAGCCTATCCTGGCTGCGCTCCTCTTACACCGGCACAGGAAGCAGGCCATGCCTGCCCGTTTTCCTGCGTCGCTAACAAGAGACCCGCTTTGTAGCGGGTCTCGCTGCCACCTAGATGTTGTCGCGGATGCCGAGCTTCTTGATGAGCGTTCGGTATTCGTTGATGTCGCGGTCCTTGATGTGCTTGAGAAGGCCGCGTCTCTTACCGATGAGCTTCATGAGGCCGCGCCTCGTGTGGTTGTCCTTCTTGTGCATCTTCAGATGCTCGGTGAGGTTGCGGATGCGCTCGGTCAGGATGGCGACCTGCGCCTCGGCGCTGCCAGAGTCGTTGGCGCTCTTGCCGTACTCCTTGATGAGCTCGGCGGTCTTTTCCTTCGTGATGCTCAGCTTCGTTGCCATGATGTTGCCTTTCGCTTCGGTTTCTTGGATCCGCGCTGGGCATGCAAGTCGGCGAACATGACAAGCCAAGCTGCGAATCGGTGCCTTCTGGCACAATCGCTCAAGTGTACACCAAAGAGCTACAGCATACAATACTGAACGAGCGAACGCGCAGACTTGAGCCGCATGCCGAAATGGGCCTGCACCCAGCTGAGCGCAAGCGCCAGCACGTCCTCGCCGAGGCGCGCGTCATGGGCTGCGTCCGCCGTCAGCTCGCCTGAGGTCAGGTCGTCGAAGCGGGCAAAGAGCGCATGCTGGGCCCACGTGACGAGGGCAGGCGCGCACTCCTCGGTCTCGCAGGCGCGCACGCATGACGCGCAGACCGCTCCCCCGTCGATGACGGAGAGATGCGCAACAGGGGCCTCGGACGCCAGCGAGTCGCCGCAGACGACACATTCCGAGAAGCTGGGGCGCACGCCCAGCATGGAGGACGCCTTGAGCAGATAGGCGGCCACGATGAGGCAGAGCCGGTCTGTCGTCGAACTTGCCGCGCTGTCGATCGCCTTGGCCGTCAGCTCGAAGAAGCGCGGCATCTCCAGCCCGCGCTGGGCCGCCTTTGAGGCGAACTCGCAGATGCATGCGACACCCGACAGGTACGCCGGCTCGCGGTGAAGCCGCTCGTGCGCAGAGACGAGCCTGCTTTCCTGGATGATGTCGAGGCTTTTGCCGCGGGCGATGAGCAGCTGGACGCGATTGCCCAGCTCGAGCCGCGCTGAAAGCACGCTTGAGGGCTTGCGCGCGCCCTTGGCGACGGCCTCGACGAGCTCGCCTGAGCGTCCCAGCATGCGTACGATGCAGTCAGCCTCGCCCAGCTTGGTCTTGCCGAGGACGATCGTCTCTTCGGAATAGGTGTCTTTCGCCATGGGCCTACAGGCGCTTGATCTCAGGGTTGGTCGAGGCGACCTTGTCGTCGCTGCCCCAGGTGATCGTGCCCGAGATGCGCTCGTAGTTCCCATAGCGCGTCTCGGATTCGACGCCGAACCACGAATGCGTCTCGTAGGGCCGCGCGCTGATGGTGTATGCGCACGCGTTCTCGCCCTTGTAGGAGACGTCAACCACCTCGCCGAGCTCGTAGTTGGTGCCCGCGATGTTGATGCGCGACGAGTCCTTCAGCCACGAACGCGTGAGAGCGATGAGCTCCGTCGAGCGATGCTTGGCGACGTTGACCACGACCTCCGAGCCCGATGCGAGCGCGCTGCCAGCGGCAGGCTCGGTGCCGACGACGCGTCCCTCCTCGACGCCCTCGTCGTACACAGAGGCCACCTTGGAGGAGTAGCCCTCCAGCTGAAGCATAGCGACCGCCTCGTCTTGGGTGAGCCCCACAACGCTGGGCACGCGATAGGGCACCGCCGCCTCGACGGTGATCTTGGCGTCCGCCTTCGCGCGCGTCCCCGCCGCTGGCGACACCGACAAGACCGTCCCTTCGGCGTCGTTCGACTTCTTCTCGACGACCTCGACATTGGCAAACTCCTCGGCGGCGATCATGCTCTTCGCCTCGTCGAGGGGCTTTCCGACGATGTTCGGAACGATGCGCGGGGTGGATACCGCCAATGTGATCGTCGAGCCCTCGGCCATGCGCGTGCCAGGCTGCGGGTCGGTGGACAGCACCACGTCTTCCACCTCGTCGGACTTGACGAGGGTGCGCTCGACGAGGAACCCCTCTTCGCTCAAAAGCACGGTTGCCTGATTGGCGTCCATGCCAGTGACGTCTTCGATGACGTGCCCGCCCCACATCTCGAGCGAATACGTCACGCCAACAGCCGCGGTGGCAAGCGCGATGAGGCACAGCGCAACGATGGCGACGTTTCGCGCGACGTGACGCGCCTTGGCGGGAGGCTGCTCGGATGGCTGGGGCGCATCAGTGGAAAAGGAGCGTCGCGCCCAGTCGAGGTTGGGGCCTTCCGGGCCGGACGCGACTTGAGGCATGCCCGCATAGGCGCCAGCCGGCGTACCGAACGGGCGCGTGATGTCGCTTGCGGCCTGCGTACCCGCAAGCACAGGAGCCGATGCAGGCGAATAGCTGGAGTCGTTTATCTGGTCGAGGCCCGCAAAGGGCAGATCAGCACTCGCAAGCCGTGCGGTATCTCCCGACAGGTCGAAGGTGTCGGCACCGTCCAGGTCGTCGTCTCCGTAGCCGAACATATCGCGCGCAAGGGGCGCCACGGTGGGCAGCTCGTAGCCGCACTCGTCGCAGTACTTCGCGTTTGCGCGGCTCTCGGTATGGCATTGGGGACATCTCATGGCGTGCCGCGTCACTCCATGTACCCGAACCGACGCAGCTGCGCCTCGTCGCTGCGCCAGCCGCGCTTCACCTTGACCGACAGGTCGAGATACACGCGCGCGCCCAAAAGCGTCTCGAGATCTTCGCGCGCCTGGCTGCCGATGCGCTTGATGGCGCGGCCGCCCTTGCCGATGAGGATGGCCTTTTGGCTGTCGCGCTCCGTATATATGGATGCCTCGATGGCATAGAGCTGCTTTTTCGCGTTGTACTCCATGGCATCAACGATGACGCCCACCGAGTGCGGCACCTCGTCACGGAAGCCCTGCAAGACCTTCTCGCGCACGAACTCGGCGACCATGACCTCGTCGGAGAGGTCCGTTTGCATGTCCGCCGGAAACCAGCGCGGGCCTTCGGGCAGGAAGAAGACGCACTCCTCGATGAAGGCATCCACGTTGTAGCCGGTCTTCGAGGACAGCGACACGATGGCATCCCAGTCGGCGAGCGCTTCGGCGGCTCGCGCCTGGGCCTCTATCTCCTCTGGCGTCGCCAGGTCGTTTTTGGTAAGCACGCAGATCTTCTTGGCCGCGACGCCGCGCACCTGAGACGCGACCCATTCGTCTCCCGTGCCGATGGGGGCTGACGCATCGACGAGCATGGCAACGACATCAACGTCGGCAAGCGCCTTCAGCGCAGAGGCATTCAGCTCCTCCCCGAGAACGTCTTTGGGCTTATGCATGCCAGGGGTATCGAGCAGGACGAGCTGATAGGCATCGGTCGTGAGGACGGCGCGGATGCGCTGGCGCGTGGTCTGCGAGGTCTTCGAGGTGATGGCGACCTTGGCACCCACCACGCGATTGAGCAGCGTCGACTTGCCGGCGTTTGGGCGTCCCACCAAGGCGACGAAGCCCGAACGGTAGTCGTCGCTGACCGGCGCGCTGGCGCCTCCCATGGGGTTGTTGGCAAAATACTCGTCTAGGTCCATGTTGTCACCAAAGCTACGAAGGGCGGAATGTACACGATTGCTGCGACGACCATCGAGCCGATGGCGGCGACGTATACCGCTCCGGCCGCGCAGTCCTTGGCGCGCATGGCGAGCTCGTTCCACTCAGGCGACACCATGTCGACCACTGCCTCGACAGCGGTGTTCATGACCTCGAGCGCAAATACGCCCACAGCGCAGCCGATGACCGCCAGCCATGACCACGCCGGAATCTGCAGCAAAAGCCCGAGCGCCACGGCAGCCACAGCGAACGCAGCGTGAATCTTGAAGTTTCGCTGGGTGCGAAACGCATAGAGGATGCCAGAGAATGCGCACGAGAATGCATCGCTCAGGCGGATGGGTGCGTCCTCGCCCGAGTGATGCACGAAACGCTGGTCGATGTTGCGCTGGTTCTCAGTCATGCGCACGCCCTCCGGAGGCGCACGCGCTGGCGCGCGCCTCGCTTAAGCGGGCAAGGATGTCGGCCTGCATGCGCTCCATGACGACGGCGTCTTCGTCGTCCACGTGGTCGTAGCCGTCGAGATGAAGGATGCCATGCACCAAGAGCAGCGAGAGCTCTTGCTCAAAGGTGTTGCCGTACTCGTCGGCTTGCCTGGCGGCCACGTCAGGGGCGATGATGACGTCGCCGAGGGAATAGACGTCGCCTGTCCCCTCGTCGCTCTCGCCGACATCCGGAAAGCCGTCGTCGAGGTTGTCGCACTCGAAGGACAGCACGTCGGTGGGCCCCTCGATGCCACGATACTGGAAGTTCAAGTCTGCCATCTCGTCGTTGTCTACGAACGTGACGGAGAGCTCGGCCTCAAAAGGCAGCTCGAGGCACTCCATCGCGAACGCGGCCACGTCACAGACCTGGGCCTCGTCGACGAGAGCGTCCCCATGGCGAATCTCGGTCAGCACCTGCATCTTAGAGGCCCTGCCTCTCGTAGGCGGCGATGATGTCGGACACGAGCGAGTTGCGCACCACATCGGTGCCCTTGAACGCGCAAAACGCGATGCCGGGCACGTCCTGTAAGACGCCTGTGGCTTGCAGGAGCCCTGATGACTTCTGCGGAAGGTCGGACTGCGACAAGTCGCCGGTCACGACCATCTTGGAGCCGAACCCAAGGCGCGTGAGGAACATCTTCATCTGCTCGTGCGTGGTGTTTTGCGCCTCGTCCAGGATGACGAAGCTGTCGTTGAGCGTGCGCCCGCGCATGAAGGCGAGCGGCGCCACCTCGATCGTGCCCGTCTCGAGGAGCATCGTGGCGCGCTCG
>CAJUFC010000095.1 GCA_910585565.1 uncultured Eggerthellaceae bacterium
CCCGCCTCTTTGGGGTTGCCCTTGAACACGAAGCCGTCCTTGGAGACGATCTGACGCCCGGTCGAGCGCTCGAAGTAGAAGATGAAGATCGACTTCATGACCGCCAGAAGCGGAATTGCGAACAGCATGCCCACGAGCGAGCCCATAAGGCCGCTGATGGCGCCGCCAATGGCAGAGCCGAACGTCATGGCCACCAAGGTCAGCACCGGATGGATGTCAACCGAGCTGGACATGATCTTCGGAGAGATGAACGTGTAGACGATCTGCTGGATGACGATCGTGCCCGCCAGCGCAATGAGCGCCGTCAAGGGGCTTACGAACACGGCCGTGATGGCAGCCACCACGCCGCCCAGCCACGGGCCGATGATGGGGATGATGTTGAGCACGCCGGTGATGACGCCAAGCGCCGGTGCGTTAGCCAGACCGACGATGGCGAAAAGAATGCCGCAGGCCACACCGATGATGAAGCACTGCAAGAGCGTACCCTTGAGGTATCCGCCCAGGATGCGCGTGAAGGTCACATGGAAGAACTGCACCTCTTCGTGATGCTTGGGGCTGATGACGCGCATGGCCTCGCGACCCATCGCAGGCAGCTCGAGCAGCACCCAAAATGCGATGACGAGCGCAAAGCCCACTGCATAAAACGCGTTCGCGATGCCCGAGCCGACGCCGATGGCCGTATTAGCGGCATCGCCCGCAAACGACGACGCCCAGTTCGAAAGCGACCCGGCGGTGCTGTTGACGACCTGGCGCACCGTCTCGTTGTCGAGCAGCGCCGAATACTTGTCCGCCATCTCGTGGCCCCAGTCGGACAGCGCTGAGACATACCCCGGTATGGCCGTAATGAGGTCTGCGAACTGCTGATTGAGGCCAAACATAGGCGAGAACATCAGAAAGCCGATAAGCCCCAGCACCACGAACAGGGCAACATAGGACAGCGTCGTCCCGATTGCGCGGTTGACCCCGCGCTTCTCAAGACCGTTCACCATGCCGCGTAGGATGAACACGATGACGAGCGTCCAGATGAGCATCGCTACCGGCAGCGACAGCACTTTGAGGAGATAGACCGCAACGCCGCATAAGATGAGCGCGCCGATGGCCGTCCACACATATATGAGCGGCTTTTGCATCTTGTTCCGCTTCGCTTCGGAAAGCGCCATGGCGCCGGAAGCGACAACAGCTCCGTCGCACCCGTCAGAGTTGACCGACGAGGACCCTGCCGCGACGGAGGCATCGGGACGCCCCGCATCGGCATGCATGTTCGTCGTGCTCGTTGCGCTCGTTGCGCTCGCCGAGGCCGACGCGTCCACGGAACGCTCGGCCTCGGTGAGTTTCGTTGTCTGGCCAGAATTGGTCACACTCTACCGCCTCATCGAATACGGACACTGCTCTCTCAAAAAAAACCTGCGATGCTTCATCGGGACTGGTGCCTACACGGTGCCGACGACTCAGCAGACAGCCAATCGGCGTTCCTACTCGGCATCCTCGGTCACGTCGTCAAGAATCTCGTCAGCCAAACGCTCAGACGTTGCGCTCATCTTCTCGCCTTTGGCCTCGGTCCGTGCCTCACGCTCGACCTGCGCCGCCTTGCGCTCGGCGCGAATCTCATGCTGCTCTTTGAACGCCTCGCCCGCCGCATCCACCGCAGCGTCAGCGAAGTCAACGATCGGATTGGTCGGCTGTGCGGAGGCGCCGTCCTTCAGGCCAGCGGCAACCGACTCGTCACTTGCATACTTCGGGCGGAACTTGCTACGCACCTTTTTGGTAACCGAATTGACCAGGTCAATCGGTGCCGAAGTGACATTGTCAACCGTGTTGACCGTCTTGGAGATGGCCCCTGTCATGTGGGACACGTCCTCGAGAATCTGATCGACGCGCATCATCTCGAGATTGACGCTGTCCACCGTCAGCGTGACGCGGTCAACGAGCGGGTCGACCTTCTTGACGGTCGGCTGGATGTCAGCCACCATCGTCTGCACGTTGTCGATGGTGGGCTTGAGGTCGTCAAGCGTCTCAAGCGCCGTGCCGCGAACCTTGCGAATCGTGATGACCAGCTCGATGACGAACCACACGAGCGCGGCGCCCACGATGATATATACGATGGGAAGTATGAAGTTCAAAATCTCCATGTCGTCCTCCTTGCCACGAATATCGGGTCTTGCATGCTTTGATGGCGCATTGGTTACGTTGGTACGTCATTTTATATCATGCCCCTCACGCGCTCCGGCAAAGCCCAGCAAGGCTGAAACCGTCGCGTTACAGAGCAAGCACCCGACCGTAACGACACGCTCGTCTGGCGCTCAGCGCTCCTGCATCAGCAAACAGGCGCACAACAAGGCAATGTCGCTGCATCACCAACTCCGTCGGCGATGACCATGGTGCGCATGATACCATGCGACTATGAAAACTGACTCGCTATTTACAGAGGTCGAGACGGCCCGACGGATGGACGTCGCCCCTATGGCGGTACGCCTGCGTCCGCGCACGCTCGACGACATCGTCGGCCAAGACGAGGCCGTCGGCCCCGGCAGCTGGCTGCGGGGCGCCATCGAGGCCGACACGCTCAGCTCGGTCATCCTCTTCGGCCCTGCCGGCACGGGCAAAACCTCCATCGCCCATGTGATAGCCGAATCGACGAAGGCCACGTTCGTCGAGGTGTCAGCCATCGGTGGCACCGTCGCCGACCTGCGACGCGAGATAGCCGCCGCAGAGAAGCGCCTGCAAACGGGCGGCATTCGCACGATCCTCTTCGTCGATGAGATTCACCGGTTCAACCGCTCGCAGCAAGACGCATTGCTGCATGCCGTGGAAGACCGCGTGCTCGTGCTCGTCGGCGCCACGACCGAGAATCCCTTCTTCGAAGTGAACTCGGCGCTCATCTCTCGCTCGCGCATCGTCGAGCTGCATTCGCTGTCCGATGACGACGTGAAGGCGCTCATCGAGCGCGCGCTTGCCGACGAGCAGGGGCTGGCCGGTCGCTATGAGCTGGCCGCCGAGGCGGTAGAGGCGATTGTGCTGCTGTCCGGCGGAGACGGGAGAAGCGCCCTCACGACGCTAGAGCTGGCCGCCGAGATGGCTGGCGCCGCTGACAGTGAAAGCAGCGCAGGGGCGACCGCCGACGCCGACAGCGCCGGTGATGCTGCCAGAACGGGTGACGCCCCTGACGCCGTAGCCGACACCGCCCACGCCGACAGCACCCGCATCATCACCGAAGACATGGTGCGACGCGCCACGCCCCATCGCACGCTGCCCTACGACAAGAACAAGGACATGCACTATGACGTCATCTCCGCGTTCATCAAGTCGATGCGCGGCAGCGACCCAGATGCGGCCCTGTACTGGCTCGCACGCATGATCGACGGCGGCGAGGACCCGAAGTTCATCGCGCGCCGCATCTTTATATTAGCGGCAGAAGACATCGGCAACGCCGACCCGCAAGCGCTCCTCATCGCCGAGGCGGCTTTCAAGTCTGCCGAGGTCATCGGCTATCCCGAATGCCAACTCATCCTGGCGCAAGCAGCCACGTACATGGCCTTGGCGCCAAAGTCCAACGCTGCGTGCGGCATCTTTGAGGCCATGGCGGAGGTACGCGGCGGCCCGGCGCGCAAGGTGCCCGACAACCTGCGCGACCGCCATCGCCCGGGGTCTGAGAACTACGGCAAGTACAAGTACCCGCACAACTACCCAGGCGCCTGGGTCGAGCAGCAATATCTCCCTGACGGCCTTGAGCGCGGGGCATTCTTCCACCCGTCCGAACGCGGCTGGGAGGCCTATCGCATCGAGGCCAACGGACGCGACCGGGACGACCGCTAGCAACCGCTAGCAAAGGCTGCGCGCCCACGCAGCCCCCACCCGGAACCAACAGACGCGACCGGGACGACAGGTGGCATGCTACACTGCTACGCAACGTTTTCCCGTCATTGACTCTCGCCTGAAAGGGGTTTCATGAAAGCCATCATTCCCGCCGCCGGACTCGGTACGCGCTTCCTGCCCGCAACGAAGGCCGTGCCCAAGGAAATGCTGCCCATCGTGGACAAACCCTGCATCCAGTACGTCGTCGAGGAGGGGCTGGCAAGCGCGGCCGACGAGGTCGTCATCGTCAACTCCCGCACCAAGCAGGTCATCGAGGAGCACTTCACTCCAGACCCCGACCTGGTCGACCACCTGCGCACAAAGGGCAAAGCCGAGCTGGCCGACAAGGTAGAGCATGCCGGATCGCTCAACGTGAGCTTCGTATACCAAGAGCAAGCGCTCGGACTGGGGCATGCGATCCTCATGGCCGAGGAGCCAGTGGGCAGCGAGCCATTCTACGTGCTACTCGGCGACGTCATCGTGCCTGGCAACGAGATGCTGCCGCGCATGCAGGCGGTCGCCGACGCCCACGGTGGCGCTTCGGTAATCGCGGTCATGCCCGTGCCCGACGAGGAGGTCGACCGCTTTGGCATCATATCCGGCACCGAGGTGGAGCCTGGCGTCTGGAAGATAGACCGCCTTGTGGAAAAGCCCGCGCTGGAGGATGCGCCGACGAACCTTGCGGTGTTTGGCCGCTACCTGCTCACCCCGCGCACGATGCAGCTCTTGCACGACGTCAAGCCCGGCGTGGGCGGCGAGATTCAGCTTACCGACGCGCTGGATGCGCTGTTGCTGGAAGAGGAGATGTACGCCCTCGTCATCGACCCCGCCGAGGGGCTGGACTCCGGCACCATCTCCAACTGGCTAGCCGCGAACGAGGTGCTGGCTGGAAGCTAGACAGCTGCGGCCTTGCGCGGCCGCAGCGCACCTGCGGCACGCGACGCGAGTTGCTACGCTGACACAACACGAAGGCCCCTTTCAGGAATGTCGACTGCGTTCCTGAAAGGGGCCTTAAGCTATGCGAAGTTCAAATGGAGTTTGGCACCAGTCTCAACTCGATGGTGTAGCCTTCTGCCCTGCATTGGGATTCGCGCAAAGCGCGAGCCTGGACAGCCCTCGAGCCGGACCGCTTCTCGCTTCGGCAACTGCACGAAACGCATCCATTGAGCAAGGCCTCGCGTGCGGCATGTCTGGCCGGACATGCCGCTATCGGCCATTCCTCGTGCATCTCGCATCCACAGTCTCCACGAGCGTCATTTCGGGCGACCAAAACGCCCTACATGAATAAACATCCCCTCCTCTGGTTCCGCCAGGCTGGGGGTCGGCAATCCATTGACCCCGTCCCTTCGGGTTACCCTCTGGTTCCGCGAGGCGTAGGGGCGGAACTTTAGTCCGCCCGCCGCCCGAGAGGGCGGTTGGACGGGCAGCAAGGGGATTCAGCCCCGGCCGCCCGTCCCTTCGGGCCCTACTCCCGCGCCGACACGGTGAGCGCGAGGCGGGTGATGGGCCTCATGCCGTCGAGGCCGTCTCGCACCTCGAGCCGGTCGGCAGGGATGGAGAGCCCCAGCCGGAGGGGCAGGCACTCGCTCGGGTCGGCGCCCTGCCATGCCTCGTCGAACGCCGCTCCCGCGTAGTCGAAGGCGGCCAGGCGATAGGACCCGCGCTCGGCGTCGGTCAGCGCGTGCGAGCTCAGCCACGCGGAGCCGACCCGGTCTCCCGCGAAGGGGAGCTCGATCGATGGGGCTCCCGGGGCGTCGGCCGCGAGGGACAGGTTCGCGGCAGAGAGCGCGCCTTGCCAGGCCGCCAGCGCGTCCGCGTCGGTGGCCCCCTCGGGCAGCGCGCCCGCCGGCAGCTCGAAGAAGCCCTCGATCTCGGCCTGCTCGCTCCGGAGCGCGGCCGCCTCCACCTCCACCTCGCGCACCGTGCGGCTCTTGAGCGCGTACCTGCCCGCATCGGGAGGCGTGGCCTCGCCGGTGGAGGCGTCCACCGCGAAGGCGACGGACACGGGCACGGTCACGTCCAGCCTGAGCGACCAGCGGGCGTGCAGCGTCATCGAGGACGCGACCGCATCTTCGAAGTCCCACGCCTCGCCCAGCGGCACGACAGACTCGCCGTCGCCGTCCCAATCCTCGGGCGGCGCGCCCTCGCCAGCCACGTGCCAGCCGGCGAACTGCCAGCCCGCTCGCTTGGGAGCGGCCTCCGGGGCCGCCACCGGCTCGCCCTCCATGACGGCAACGGCGACCTCGCGAGCGTCAGAGCCGCCTTCGCCAGCGCCCTCGAACGCGCCGCGGCCCGCATCGAACGTCACCGTCAGCTCCTCGGGCGCATGCCAGTCGGCATGCAGCGTGAGCACGTTGCCCGCGCCCACGTGCGCCTCGGTGATCGGGGTGGCGAAGTCCCACGCCTCACCCGCGCCGCCGGCGGCGGTCCGCCAGCCGCGGAACTCGTAGCCCTCGCGCTCGGGATCGGGCGCGGGCCTCGTCGCGAGGCGCCCGTACTGGACCGTCTGGGACGGCACCGTCGGCGCTCCCTCGTAGCCGAGGTCGAAGCGGACCTCGTACTCCACCACCGGGTCGGGGCCCTTCTCCTGCCACTTGGCTATGAGCCTGATGGGAGCCGTCACCGGCGTGGCGAAGTCGTACCTCTGCTCGCCGTCGCCGATCGCGCCGTCGCCGTCGGCGTCGAGCCACCAGCCCAGGAGCTCGTATCCCGGGCGGCTCGTGGCGGGCTCGGCCACGGGCTCGCCGTGCGGGACCTTGCGCGGCGACACCGCCGAGCCTCCCGCCGCGTCGAACTCCACCACGTGCTCGACGCGCGACCAGCTGGCGTACACCCACGTGTCCTGGAGGACGCGCGTGCCGAACGACCACGCCGGGGCGCCCTCGACCGGGCCTTCCGCCGTGCCGACGCGCCACGAGTGGAACACGTATCCCTCGCGCTGGGGCACGGGCACCGCGTCAGACGAGACGCGCTCGCCATGCGGCACCTTGACGGCCTTCACCGTCTCGCCGTCGTCCCAGGCGCCCTCGCCCGCATTGAACGTGAACCATTGCTTCTGGCCCGTCTTCCACTTGGCGTACAGCACCTGCCCGTAGGGCGGCTCGCCGTCCGCGCCGGCGCCCTCGTCGAAGCGGTCGATGACCCACCGCTCGCCCACCTTGCGTACCGGGTCGGCGTACGCGTAGGTCGGGTGCCCCGTGCCGTCCAGCACCGGCTGCCCCGCAGCGTCCACCACCGGCTCGCACGACCGGTACCAGCCGTCGAACCAGCCGCTGCGCATCTCGTCGGCGGAGTCTTCCATCTCGGGCGTCGGCAGCACCAGCGTGCCGCCGTCGAGCACGGACGCGTCGCTGCCCGAGCCGTCAGGCCACGCCTCGGCGTCGCCGCCCACGTAGTAGCGCCCCTCGTACACCGGGCCGCCCAGCTCGTCGGCGTCCGCGGCCTCCACGTAGCCGTCCGGCGTGCCGCCGTCGCCCACGATGCCGTGCGCCTCGCGCTCGGCCTCGCTGATGAGCGTGTCGTTGCCGCCGTTGGCCGCGCTCTCCACCAGGTGCAGCTCGACCGCCCCCACCGCGCGGGGATCGTCGGCCTCCCACTTGGCGTAGAAGTTCTTGTGCTCGGACAGCAGCTCGTCGTCGTCAGCCAGCGGGAACGCGACCGCGTCGCCCGTGCAGGCGGCGTCCACGTACCAGCCCACGATGTGGTGTCCCGGCCACGCGAAGCGCGACGCATCCGGCGCCTCCAGCCCGTGCCCGGTGAGCACGACGCTGACCATGCCGCGGCCGCCGTTGCCATGGAACGTGATGGTCTCGCTGACCGGCACCTTGAGGTTGACGCCGAGCACCGACTCCGACCCC
>CAJUFC010000096.1 GCA_910585565.1 uncultured Eggerthellaceae bacterium
CTGGCGCTGGGCGTCGATGTCGACAGTGCAGAACTTCACCTCGCCGGCAAACCGCTCGGACAGCCGCTCGCAGGCTGCCACCATGTCAGCGCACAGGTCGCACCATCCCGCCGTGAACTCAATCACGCACGGCACCGCGCTCTGCGCCACCTCCGCCTCAAACGTCTCATCCGTGATCTCATGCACCATGATCTCGTCCTTTCCAAAATGAACAGGGGGCGGGGGTGGTGTTCGTTTTTTGCTTGCCGGTCGCTTGATGGCTGTTGCCCGCACCTTTCATATCAGTATGCGCGCGGAAGACGCAGGATGACGGCGAGAGCAGGCGAGATGGCGAAACTTCAGGGATATCGTGCTGACGATACGCAAAAGTGGCAAGATAGCTTGACTACTTTTCCAGAAAGTGGCAAAGTTATCTTGCCACTTCTACGCTTTTGCTATTGTGCAACTTGGGTGTGCGCATTTGCATGACGCATGAGAGGGTCGTCTCGCAGAGGGAGCAAGGATGAATCCAATCATTTTGGAAACCATTAATGCGTTCGACATCTCCATATACGAGCCGATCGTTGCTCGTAGGCTCAGTCTGGGCGAGATTCTTGCGCCCAAGGCGGGAAATCTGGTAAAGATCGTCATGGGCATGCGACGTAGCGGGAAAAGCTATCGGCTGTTCCAAGAGATGAAAAAGGTTCACGAGGGCGGCGTTCCATGGAGTCGGATATGCTATTTCAATTTCGAAGACGACAGGCTGTCGCCGGTGACGCCTCAGGTGGGAGATGAATGCCTCGAGGCCTTCGAGATGCTCAATCCTGGCGCATTCGACGAAGGCGTGTTTTTGTTTTTCGACGAGCTGCAGGAAATGAAAGACTGGGGAAGATGGCTGAGGCGCATTGTCGACACGCGACGCGTGACCATTTATGCCACAGGCTCTTCGTCGAAGATGTTGTCAAGTGAGATAACGACGGCCTTTCGGGGCCGCGCCGTCGATTTCGAGCTGTTGCCGCTATCGTTCTCCGAGAGCATCGACTTCAATGAGTGGGATATTCCCAACCGGGCCAAGGCTGCATATACAGAATCTGAGAAGCTGAGGCTCCAAGCGACCTTTCGGGACTACCTGAAGACGGGCGGATTTCCCGCAGCGCAAGGGCTTCCCGATCAGGAGCGCATTCCGTTGCTGCAGTCTTACGTGAGGCAGGTCGTGTCGCGCGATGTGGTGGAGCGGCATTCTCTGATGAAGCCGCGCGTGGCAGCCATGTTCGCGCAGAAGACGCTTGGGTCTAATGCGAGGCAGCTGTCTATCCGCAAGACCGTGAACGAGCTCAAGTCCTTAGGGGTCGTGACGAGTCGCGAGTCGCTGGGCAATTTGCTCGACTATTTCGAGCAATCATACCTGGCTTTCGTTGTGAAGGAGCGGACGTATCATCTTGCTGAGCCTACCAATTCGATTCCGAAGGTCTATGCGATTGACCCAGGGCTGGCTGCGGCGAATGGCAAGGCGTACACGAACGATGCAGGTCAGCGTCTCGAAGATGCCGTGTATCTGGAGTTGAGGCGTCGCAGTGCCAGCGACCGTAATGAAGCCATCACGTCGCTTCGCACGAAAGCGCATGACTATGAGATTGACTTCGCGGTGGGAGATGCTTTGTTTGGTGGCGCTTTGGAGCTTTATCAGGTCTGCGCCAGCGTCAGCGACGACAAGACGCTCAATCGAGAGCTTCGAGCGCTGTGGGAGGCCATGAGCGAACACGAGACCAAGGTGGCCACGCTCATCGTGGCTGATGGCGAGCCTGCGTCCTACGAGC
>CAJUFC010000097.1 GCA_910585565.1 uncultured Eggerthellaceae bacterium
CTTGCGTCTCGCGAACTGCCCATAAAGACCTTTGTTTTCAGCAATGGTGGCTATCAGGCGGTCATGATCTCTCAGAAAAACAATTTCGGTCGCTTGTCGGGTTGTACTCCCGAGTCAGGAATGGCGTTGCCCGAAATAGAGGGGCTGGCTCGCGCGTACGGCATCCCCTATCGGCGCATCGAGAACCACGAGCAGATCGACGACGTAATGAATGACGTTTTGGCCATGGAAGGCCCAGTGATATGCGAGGTCATGCAGGATCTCGCGCAGGGCATCGAGCCCAAGTCCCAAGCAAAGCGCATGCCTGATGGCTCGCTGGTCTCCTCGCCCATCTATGATCTCGCGCCGTTTCTCTCCGACGAAGAGATGGAGCTGGTCCAGTTTTCCAGCAGAGCCTGGGAGCGCTCAGTTCGCATGCACTACAATGGGCGAAACTGCTGCCGGTGAATCTGGGAGAAGAAACCGTCGATGAAAAAGATAAGCGTATGCGTTCCGTGTTTTAACGAGGAGGGCAATGTCGATGATGCTTATAGGCGCATCACCGATGTGATGCGCTCGCTTGAGAATCGTTATGATTACGAAATCATCTTTGCCGATAATGACTCGCAAGATGACACGCGCCCGCGCATTCGCTCCATCGCGGCAGCCGATCATCGCGTAAAGGCGCTTTTCAACGCGCAGAACGTGGGGGTAGAGCGATCTGGCAACAACTGCGTCTACTCTGCGACCGGAGATGCCGTCGTGGTCGTTCCCTGCGACATGCAAGAGCCGCCTGAATTGATTCCGGAGTTCGTTGACTGGTGGGAGCAAGGCTGGCTCATCGTTATGGGGCAGAAGGTTGCCAGCGAGAACAAGCGGTTCGATCGCGGTTTACGCAGGCTCTACTACAAGATAATCGATAAGTTCTCGGACGTGCCGCAATACGAGCAGGTCACGGGCTTTGGCTTGATGGATCGCCAGGTGGTCGACACGTTCAATGCGATGCGCGAGCCGGTGACCGAGATGCGCCACCTGTTTGCCGAATGCGGTTTCCGCGTGAAACTCGTGCCTTACACGCAGGCGGCGCGCACGGCGGGAAAGAGCAGCTATGGGTTTTGGAGCTTCATGGATCATGGCATCTTGTCGCTCTGCACGACGTCTCGCAAGCCGCTGCGGCTCATGACCCTGCTCGGCTGCGTTGCCTCCATCGTTCTGCTGATTATCGGCATCGTGTATCTGGTCCTGAAGCTGACGCATTGGGATTCCATGCAGATGGGCTCTGCTCCGGTTCTTCTCGGCGTGTTTTTCATTGGCGCCGTGCAGCTTTTCTGCTTTGGCTTGCTCGGCGAGTACATCGGTATCATTTCCGAGCGCTCGAAATCGCGCAATCGTCCGCTTGCGATAGTTGAGGAACGCATCAACTTCGATAGCTAGCTGCAGGGGCATGGCCAGCTATGGTTGCTTGTCTTCTCGCCAAACGCAGACGAGGAAGCAGACGCTGAAGATGACGGATAGGGCGAGCATGCTGAAAAAGTAGACCCAGGTGGCGCCAGTGATGCCCCAGATGGGTACGAAGTAGTTGGAGGCTGCAAGCGCTGCGAGCGCCACAGTGATATAGCCGCCGATGAGCAGGTTCTGTCGGCGGATGATCGCGATGCCGAGCGTGGCCAGCGAGGTGAGCGCATAGAAGGCGCCTCCGGCAACAAGTGCCGTCAGCTCGTTACGATAGTCCATGACGTCCGTGTCGTAGATGAGGTTCAGCACCGGCACTCCTGCCAGCCAGGCTAGCAACGTGCATGCAATGGCAATCCCGACAATGATCAGGCTGATTCGTCCGAAGCCGCGCAAAAAGCCGTGCGTGTCGCGTCGTGCCCACGCGTTTGAGAGGGGGGCAATCATGGGGTTGTAGACAAAGCTGGCGACCAGTCCCACAAAGAAAACCGGCATAGCGATAAAGCCATAGTAAGCCTGCGCCGCGTCGCTCATGAAGGCGTCGATGGCGTATTTCGGGGCATTGCTGATGTAGAGCAGCAGGAATGCCCCCAGAAAGAGCGGAAAGCAGGCTTTCAGCAGCCGGACGGCTGACCTCAGCGTCTTATCCGTCGCGCTGCTGCCGTGGCGCGGAAGGCCGTAGGATCGTCTGATGCGCCACGTCTCCCAGACGAAAAACGCGCCCGTATATATCGTTGTTGCGGTCATCGCCGGCAGCAAATCTGCACATGCAATAATCGCTCCGGCAAAGACGACAAGCGTTGTGGCCAGCCTTGCCGTCAGGAAGCGTGCGCCTACATCAAGACGTCCGTATTGCTGGTAGTTTCCATGCAGCACATCCTCGATGGAATCGATTGCCTTGAAAAGGCACATGACAAAGATGACGGCAGACTTTTCCCATGCGTAGTGAAGTACGTTGCTCGCGACGAGGAGATATGCTGCGCCTGCGAGCAGCATGAGGGCAGTGGTTAGTATCCTTGAGAGGCCATAGTCCCTAAAAGAAAAGCGTGGCTTGCGGTCTGAAACCTGAAACTGGCGCATGCCATATTGCCCGAGGGTGAGAAGCAGGCAGGCGCTGGTGTATGCGATGGTGAAGATGCCCGCCGTTGCCACGTCGCACGTGCGCATGATGAGCATGAGCATGATGACGGACTGAAAGCCGCTCAGGAGTCCCGCTGTGGTGTTCCACGCAAAAGAATCGCGCTCGATGTGGCGCTCAGGGGCATGGGCGTTCGGGGCCCCTATGATGTCCGGCGCCCTTTCCGTGACGTCGGTGCCCGAGCGCGGCTGTGCCGAGCGCTCAGGAGTTGCGTCTCTTTGAGTTGCGCGCTCCATAGGTCAATCGGCTATGAAGCAATCTCGCATTGCAGCATCGTCGTCCGTCCGTCGCAGGGCCGTCCATCCTTCGCTATGGTACCTGATATCTTCTTGCGCAAAGCGTTCTTTGTTATGCGAGCACAAACGGGACAACGAGCAGGTTGTTCGGCAGAACCACGTAATAGCAGACGGAAAGCACGCACATTCCTGTGATGGCAATGGCTTCGAATATCGTCCTTTCAGGCCGCTTCTTTATCTGCGCGATCGCCGCAGGAATCAAGAGGATGGTGAACATCGCATAGTAGAGAAAGAGGCGATAGAGGGGCCAGCTCAAGCATCCGAGCAGATTCAGCAGCACACCGATATATACGATGAGCGCGAGCCCCGACAAGACTGGAGAGGGATGGGTTTGCGGTTGTGACCTTTTGAGGCAGTAGAAATAAACGGTGCCGAGTCCCACGAAGATTCCGACCAGCATACTGGTGAGCTTAATGAGCCCATAGTCTCCTCCCCAGCTTCCGTCGAGATAGCCTCCATAGTGCCCTGCGACGAGCGCAAGGGCATCGATCAGTACGGGAAGCGCCAGCATCCCAAGGACGGCGATGACCGTTACTCCCGCCAGCTTGACCGGCATGCTCCATTTCTGCGTGGCTCCTAGGAGGTATATCGGATATATGAAAAGAGACACGATTGCGGTGCTGTGCAGGAGGGCAGCTGTGATGATGGCGAAGGCGAAGAGCGCAGGCTTTCGGTCTCTCACGAATACGATAGAGAGGAACACAAATCCCATTGCCATCGCTTGCCTCATGAAGCAGAGGGTGACGGGAAAAATGAGGATGCCGAAGAGAAAGACGGCCCAATAGCCGTTGTCTTTGAGCATGAGCCGTATTGCGACGAACATTGGTGCAACCAGGCACAGCTGAATGACGAAGAGATAGCAGAAGAAACTCTGCGTGGCGTGAGCGGTCACCCAGAGGATGGCCTTAACGAGCGGGCCCCACGAGGCGTAGCTGCTTGTCGTGAAGAAATCCGCGAACGCATCGCCGCTGGCCTCATTGAATGAGGGCCATGCGTAGAGGTTGACGTCAAACCCGACGCTGCGGGCGCGGGCGCCCGCGAAGAAGCAGAACATCGCTCCTGTGAGTATGTAGGCGACCACGACGAGGGGCTTGCGATGCCTTTCGGGTGCACGTCTCCCCAGGAGCGTGCCTGCCCCTACGATGGCGGCAGCAGCGACGGACATAGCAAAATAGGGCCACATGTTCAGGATGCTCCATTCGGTGGCGGAATCAACCGCACTCACTCACTTTGTATTCTTGACGAATCATCTCAGTGTAGGCGAATGGCGTTGCGGCTAATCGGGCGCATCGTCCTAATGGCGCCAATGATTTGTTTGATGCTTCTTGCGGAGCCGTCGCACGATGCATGATTGCGCGTCCTGTGTCAAATGCTTACGCGATGGCCTGCTTGATCGCATCTGCCATATAGTCCAGCATCTCGTCGGTCATGCCGGGGTAGACGCCGACCCAGAAGCTGTCGCGCATGATGCGGTCGGTGATGGGGAGCGTGGTCGCGCCGTCGGCCATGCTGCCAGCCCCGTCTGTGCTTGCAGGGCCGATGATGCGGTAGCCTTGCTGCTCGGCGCGCATCACATCGAAGCAGGGATGGCGGGTCAGGTTGCCGGCAAAGAGCATGCGCGTCTGGATGCCCGCGTCCTCCAGCTGGCGCACAACACGCCCGCGGTCGATGCCGTCTTCGCAGGTCATCAGGAAGCCGAACCACGACGGGTCGGCGTGCGGTGTCGCTTCAGGAAGCATCAGCCTGCCCTCCATCGCGCCATCAGCGGCCAGCGCCTCATGCAATCGCGCGAAGTTCTCCTTGCGCCGCCGCACGAAACCGGGAAATTTCTCGATCTGGGCGCATCCGATGGCCGCTTGCAGGTCGGTCGCTTTCAGGTTGTATCCGAAATGGGAATACACGTACTTGTGGTCGTAGCCGTGTGGCAGCGTGCCGTATTGTCCGTCGAAGCGGTGTCCGCAGCAATTGTCGCGGCCGCTCGGGCAGATGCAGTCGCGCCCCCAGTCGCGCATCGAGCGCATGATGCGCGCCAGCTGCGGATTGCTCGTGTAGACGGCCCCGCCTTCGCCCATGGTCATATGGTGCGGTGGATAGAAACTTGACGTGCCGATGTCGCCGATGGTGCCCGTGTAGCTCCATGCGCCGTCAAGCTCGTAGCGAGAGCCCAACGCGTCGCAGTTGTCCTCGATGAGCCATAGTCCATGCGCATCGCAGAACGACTTCACGGCGGCTAGGTCGAAGGGGTTGCCTAGTGTATGCGCGACCATGACGGCTTTCGTGCGCTCCGACAAAGCTGCCTCCAGCCATGAGGTATCAATCTCGGCATTGGGCAGCGTCACGTCCACAAATACGGGCACCGCGCCATATTGGATGATGGGCGTCACGGTTGTGGGGAATCCGCAGGCGACGGTGATAATCTCGTCTCCGACACGTACGGCGCGCTTGTCCAACTCTGGTGCGGTCAGTGCGGCAAAGGCGAGCAAGTTGGCGCTCGACCCCGAATTCACGAGGCTGACGTACGGCACGCCCAGATAGGCGCCCAGCTTGCGCTCGAACTCGTCGGTCCAATGTCCGGCCGTCAGCCAGAACTCCAGCGACGCGTCCACGAGGTTGGCCATCTCGTCGCCGTCGTACACGCGCCCGGCGTAGCTGATGCGGTCGCCTGGCTTAAATGATGGTTTCTGCTCATGAAATGCGTCATGGTAGGCCCGCACTTGCTCAAGTATCTGTCGGCGCGCCTCTTGTTCGGTCATGCCTTCAAACATGGTCAAGCTTCCTCCTGAGGGTCGCATGCGCCTGCGCCAGACGCTGTAGGAACGTTAGCATACTACAGCATCGCGCATCTGTATCCCGCGTGCTAGCTGGTCATGTCGGGATGCCGGAGGCGTCGAGACCGGCTCGGTCGCTCATCAGCAGGCCCGTTTGTGTGGGTATCTTGTTGGAGCGGGGGCTTTGCGCTGCCCTTTTCCCAAAACCGAAGACCCCTTGGGTCAAAAGGCGTATTATCGCGGGAAAGGATTATGCCTGAAGAAGGAGAGAGCTATGAGGGGCGTGAGTGTTTCTCGGGTGTGGGCTGCGGTTGTGGGAGCCTTTGCTGCGGCGGCGGTCGTGGTGGCAATGGCGGCTTGCTTGGCGGCTGCAACACCGCAGACGGCTTGGGCGGCGGACAACCAGATGTATCGGCTCTACAACTCGTATACGGGCGAGCACTTCTACACGGCGAGCGCCCACGAGCGCGATTTCCTCAAGAAGTCCTTGTGGCATGACGAGGGCGTCGCGTGGACGGCCCCCGGCACGTCGAGCACGCCGGTCTATCGCCTGTACAATCCCAACACGGGGGACCATCATTACACGACGAGCGCCCACGAGCGCGACATGCTGAGCAGCGTCGGCTGGAGCGCCGAGGGTGTCGGCTGGTATTCCGACGATGGCCATCGTGTGCCGCTCTACCGCGTCTACAATCCCAATGCCCGGACGGGCGCACACCACTACACGACCAGCGCTGCCGAGCGCGACCAGCTCGTTCTCGCTGGCTGGCATAACGAGGGCATCGGCTGGTATGCCGTCAATGGCGCGATTTCGGGCACGGCCGATTCGGCGCCCACGCCCACCCCGACTCCGACTCCCGCGCCTCCCTCGGTTACCCCACAGCCGGATACGGATGGCTCGCAGCAGACCATCGTATATGTGACGCGGACGGGGGAGAAGTATCATCGCGAAAACTGCCCGACGCTCAAGAAGTCAACGGGCATCGTCTCGATGACGCGCACCGAGGCGGAAAGCAGGGGCCTGGGTGCCTGCAAGGACTGTCGCCCCTAGGCTCACGGCTTGAGCCGCCTCAGGGCGGCTTGTGCAAGCGCTCCGCAAAGCAAGCGGCCGCAGCCCTCACGCGGGGCCGCGGCCGCTTTTCGTCTGTCCTTCGTCGCCGCGGCAGGTCCACCCAGAACCCACCCACTCATGTTGTTTTTGTGGCTCGCGGCGAATGGCTTGCCTTCGGGCGTGGCATCTTTTAATGTTGTGCATCCGTCAGTTTGAATGCAAAGATAACGGCCTCTTTCCAGATTATATGTGCCGATAAACAAATGCTACGTATAGTGTGTAGATTAATAGTGTGCTATTTGTTTCCATTTTCTCATAAGAAGAGACAGGGAGAGTGGAATGGGTGTTCGAGAGACATTTTCCAATAATGTCCGGGCGTACCGGACCCACGCGGGACTGACACAAGAAGAGCTCGCCGAAAAGAGCGGGCTGCATCGCAACTATATCGGGCGCATCGAGCAAAGGCGCGAGAACCCGACGCTCGGCAGCGCCGCCAAGATAGCCGCGGCGCTGGGTATTGACTTTGCGCTCTTTTTCGTTGACGCTTCTGGCGTCGAGCGCCTGGGGGCTGAGGGACGCACGGCTGCTGATTACGATGAGGGCGACTGTGCGTTGTGCACATGGACCGATGATGGGCTGCAGTTCGAGCCGATTGAGACCGACGACCCTGACCAGACGCTGCGCATCCTGAGCATTCTTGCAAAGGAAAACCCCGACAATCTCACCGAGGCGTATTTCAAGGTCAGGGAGCGCCTCCTTCTCGGCGAGGATGAAGACGACCTCGACTCGCCGCTTGACCAATCGGACGAGTAGGTTGCCAGCATCCTGCATGCTGAGATTCCGCACGTTGCGCATGCCGTCTTCGGGCGGCATGCAGCGCGTTCATGCATTTCAGGGCGGCCTGCGCGCAGGCTAGCCCGTCGCACTTCCCGTCGCGTTCGTCGAGCAGGTACGCCCGTCACGCTTCCCGACGCGCTTGCCGACCTGCAGGCCATCGCGCTTGCCGCTCAGGCCCCAGCGCCTGACGGAGCGCCCAGCGGCAAGCCTGCCGCATAGGCGGCAATCTGGCGGTCCATGAGGGCGCGCACGTCGCCGCCGGCCAACCACACCCGGCTCCATGCAACGGTCTTGTCAACAGCTTCCGCGATAGACCACTGCGGCTGCCACCCGAACGTCTCTGTCATCTTTGTCGAGTCGAGCTTGAGAAATGCCGCCTCGTGAGGGGCGTCGGTGCGGGCGCTCGAGGCGTCCTCCCACGAAAAGCCGTCCCCCCCCCGCGCGCCCCACGCGCGCGCAAACAGCTCGACGAGCTCGCCTGTGGTCACGCAGTCGCTCTCGTTGGGTCCGACGTTGTAGGCGCCGGCGCAGGAGGGATTCTCCCACTGGCGCTCGGCGATGGTCAGGTAGGCAAACAGGGGCTCCAGCACGTGTTGGTATGGGCGCGTCGAGGCCGGATTGCGCACGATGAGCGCATGTCCGACGGCAGCGGCCCGCACGCAGTCGGGGATGATGCGGTCGGGCGCGAAGTCGCCGCCGCCGATGACGTTGCCGGCGCGGGCCGTCGACACTGCGCAGCCGGCCTCGGCCAGAAAGCTGCGCGCATAGGTCGCCGTCACCAGCTCTGAGCATGACTTCGAGTTGGAATAGGGGTCGAACCCGTCCAGCCGATCGGCCTCGACGTAGCCATAGCCAGGCCGCTCCTCGTTGAGATAGACCTTGTCGGTGGTCACGTTCACGATCGAGCGCACGCATCCTGCGGCACGTGCGGCCTCCAGCACGTTGACGGTTCCCATGACGTTCACGTCATAGGTGTAGCGCGGCTCGCGATAGCCATCCAGCACGATGGGCTGCGCCGCCAGGTGCAGCACGACCTCTGGCTGCACGCGCTCGATGGTGCCCAGCAGGCAATCGTAGTCGCGCACGTCTCCGTCGATGTGCTCGGCAACGTCGGCTATGCCGGCGATTGCGTACAGGCTCGGCTCCGTCGGCGGCGCGAGCGCATATCCGCACACGGCGGCGCCCATGCCCGCCAGGATGCGCACGAGCCACGACCCCTTGAAGCCGGTGTCGCCCGTGACCAGCACCCGCCGTCCGCGCCAAAAATTGCTGGTGGGGGAGGCGTCGTATCCGCTGCCAGCGCACTTGCCGCCGCGACCGCCGTCGCGCTCC
>CAJUFC010000098.1 GCA_910585565.1 uncultured Eggerthellaceae bacterium
ACCTTCGCCTTCGCCCGACCAGCCGATCAGGGCCGATCGGTCGCGCCACGCTCGGTCGCGCCGCGCTCAGCCGTGCCGAATCAGGTACTCGGCAACGTCCTCCGCCGCGTTGGCCCCGTCGGCCACCGCAGTGGTCACCTGGTACAGCCGCTTGGCACGCACGTCGCCAGCGGCATACACGCCCGGAACGCTGGTCGCGCCCATCGTGTCAGCGACGATGTGTCCGGTCTGGTCCAGCTCGAGCGCGCCGTCAAGAAACTCTACGTTGGGCACCGTCCCGATGGCGATGAACACCGCCGCGCAGTCGATGCTCGACTCGATGCCCGTCTGGGTGTTTCTCACCTGGACGCCAGAAACGGCCCCGTCGTCCTCCTCGATGGACGTGACGATGGTGTTCCAGACGATCTCGACGTTGTCGAACTCCTTGAGCTTGGTGTTGTAGATGGCCGTGGCGCGCAGCACGTCTCGGCGCACGACGATGCGCACCTTGCGACAGATGCGCGACAGATAGATGGCATCCGCCACCGCCGTGTCGCCGCCGCCGACGACGACCACATCACGCCCCTTGAAGAAGTTGCCGTCGCAGGTAGCGCAATACGACACGCCCGCACCCGTCAGCTCTTGCTCGCCCGGCACGCCGAGCTTGGCCGGGCGCGCCCCGGTCGCCACGATGACCGCCTTGGCGGCAATCGTGCCCGACACCATGCGGATGGTCTTGGGAGAGGCATCCACATCGACGGCCACCACCTGGTCGTAGATGATCTCGGCGCCGAAGCTCGTCGCTTGGTCGCTCATGATCTCGGAGAGCTCATACCCGCTGGTGGACTGGTTGAACCCGGGGTAGTTCTCCAGATGCTCGGTCTGGGCCATCTGGCCTCCCGCAGACAGCATCTCGATCATGCCGCACCGAAGCCCGGCGCGAGCGCCATACATGGCAGCCGTCATGCCAGCCGGCCCGGCGCCGATGATCACCACGTCATACAACCCAGGAGCATAGCCTGGACGTTGCATATCTTCGCTCATAGCAATCCTTGGCCTTCCATCAAGCGCGCATCAAAGAGGACGGCCTCTAGTCGAACAGCGTCATCAGCACCGGCTTGGGCTGAGCGCCGATCGTTTTTTTCACCGGCTCGCCGTTCTTGAACAGGATGAGCGTCGGCATCGAGCTGACGCGATAGCGCGCCGCAATGTCTTGCGACTGGTCGACGTCCACCTTGTACACGTATGCCTTGCCGTCCATGTCGGCAGCGATCTCGTCGATGATGGGGGCAAGCCGCTTGCACGGGCCGCACCACGTCGCGAAGAAGTCGACTAGCACCGGCTTGTCAGCATCGAGCACCTTACTTTGGAAGTTTTGGGAAGTTACTACCTCGCTCATGATTGCTCCTTTTCGTTGAACCAGTCCGCATCCGTCGCCTGTGCACCCGTAGCGCCACCTGGACGCGATAGCACAAAGGCGCGCATGCACGCATTGCTTGCATTGTCGGGCAAAACGCTCGGCCCGTGGACGCGAAAGCGCCATATCGCCAGATGCGTTGCCTGATGGACATGTTCCCGTTACTTTGGGCTGTCGCCGGCCGCACCCCTGGCGACAAACGGATAGAATCCTACTAGGTTTCCGCGCAAACGCAAGACCGCACATGGATGCACAAGGCCGCACGATGAAGGGACACCCGTGGAGCAGACCGAGTTCGTATCGCTGTTCGTGATATCGCTGATGGCATTCGTCTGCCCGGCCCTGTCACAGGCGCTGCCCAACCGCATCGTGCCTGAGACGGTGTTCCTGCTCCTGGCAGGCATGGTGGCTGGGCCCCACATGGCCGACATCGTGCAAACCACTGACGCCATCACGCTCTTGTCCGACCTCGGGCTGGGCTTTCTCTTCCTCTTGGCCGGCTATGAAGTGGAGGTGAGAGAGCTCTCGGGCAAGGGCGGGCGCATCGGTCTTCTCACATGGGTTGCCACCTTCGCGCTGGCCCTGGCGGTGTCCATCCCCATCGGGCTGTCCCGCGACAACCTCTTGGGCGGGTTTGCCGTCGCCATCATCCTGACGACGACAGCCTACGGCACGCTGGTCCCCATCCTCAAGGAGCGCGGACTGACCGACACGCCCATCGGACGCAGCGTGGTGGAGTACGGCATCTGGGGCGAGCTGTGCCCCATCGTCGCGATGGCGCTTTTGCTGACAACGCGCGCCACCTGGATCACGATAGCAATGCTGGCTGCCTTCGTGGCGGTCGCGGTGCTCGCAGCGCTGCTCTCCCGCAAGATACAGGACGAAGACACCAAGCTGGCCCGGCTCGTCACGGCGAACGCCGAGACGAACTCGCAGATGAGCGTCCGCGGCGTGCTGGTGCTGCTGGTGGGCCTCGTCACGCTCTCGGCGCTCTTCAACCTCGACATCGTGCTGGGCGCGTTCGCTGCCGGGTTCGTGCTGCGCGCCGTCATCCCGCACGGCAACCGCAGCCTCGAGCACAAGCTGAACGGGCTGGCCTACGGGTTCTTCATCCCGCTGTTCTTCATCGTCAGCGGCACCAAGATCAACCCCATCGGAGTGGCCAGCGACCCCGGCATGCTCGTCGTGTTCATCGCGAGCCTGCTGCTCATACGCGCGGTGCCGATATTCCTGTCGCTGTCGTGGCGCAAGGACACGCGCAGCCTTGACGCGGGCGCTCGCGCGTCGATCGCCTTCTACTGCACAACGGCGCTGCCGCTCATCGTCGCCGTGGTGTCGGTGGCGACGACCGCTGGCGCATTCCCGCAGGAGCTGGGGTCGGTGCTCATCGCTGCGGGCGGCATCACGGTGGTGCTGATGCCGATGCTGGGCTACATCACCCTGCACACCATCGACGCCGAGATCGGACAAGCGGCCCGCGAGATCGCCGCCAACCCGCGCAAGACGGTCACGGTGCTCAAGCGCCACCGCCGCCTCGAGCGCGAGCGCACGGCCTCGAGGAGACGCGAGACGCGCAGCCACAAACGCAAGTAGGCGGCCCGCCGAAGCAAACCGCCTGCATCTGATGCGAAAGACTGACGCGCGGGCACGCCCCTTGCGGGCACATGCCTGGCCGTGCTGCACGCGGGGGCCTGTCTCGCGCCGCTGGCGCTACCCCCCTCGGTCGCGCGGACGTGCGCCCTACAGCGCCGCGTCGCGGATGATGTCGAGCAGCACCTGGCGATCCTTGGTGCCTAGGTCGCCCTCGCTGCGCTCGCGCAAGCTGATGGTATGCGTCTCCATCTCCTTGTCGCCGATCACCACCATGTAGGGGATCTTGTCCGCCTGCGCCTTGGCGATCTTGACCTTCATGGGCTCGTTGGCGTCCA
>CAJUFC010000099.1 GCA_910585565.1 uncultured Eggerthellaceae bacterium
AAGAGCCACCTCGAGCTCACCCCCGAGGAGGCAGCCGAGAAGGCGGCCCGTCGGGGCGAGGACCCGCAGGCCGGGCTCTCCTTCTCCTACCAGGCGAGCATGGACCTCTCGGTCAGGTGGGCAGGAGACAAGACGGCCACGCCCGCGCACATAGACGTCCCTGCCTACGCCAAGGTGGACGGCGTCACCTACCAGGTGACGCAGATCGAGCCCAATGCCTTCGAGAGTGCCGTCTTCCTATCGAGCGTCGCCATCCCCGAGGGCGTGACCTCGATCGGCGAGTCCGCCTTCGCCGGCTGCGCCAACCTCAAGTCCGTGAGCCTGCCCACGACCCTCAAGGCCATCGACTACGCCGCCTTCAAGGGCACCGCCCTCGAGTCAGTAGACATCCCCGGCTCAGTTCGTTGGGTCGGCGGCGAGGCCTTCGCCGACTCTCCAGCTGAAGTTCAAATGCGAAGCGCGGGCTGGCCGTCAACAGATAGGCAAGTAGTTGAGGAGAATCAGCCGACCCCTGAGGATGAGTCTGTGTTGGCATCAGGGGAGATGAGCTCCTATGTAGCATCGACTACCATTTCTGCGCCAATTAATACGCCAGCAAATCTCGACAATTACTCGCAGCCATTGCCGAGTTTGCCTCTTAACTATCATTATATGGGCGCTTTGCTTAGCCCGTATTACGATATATATTATGCGAATACGACACATAGGCTTGACTCCGAAGGAGTCCATCCAGCTCCCGCCTCCATCGTCGCCTCAGGGAATAAGATTGATTCCACGAACAATGGCAAGATAGCCATCGGGTCATATGCGGGTCATGGAGGCCGTAACAGCAAGATAGTGCAAGTTGGCTCGAAGCGCTGTTGGTTCATAGAGTTATGCTACACATATGGCGTTGCAGCCCCAGAGGCTACCGCCCACTACTTAGGCTATGTTTTTGTGCCGAAGGATAATTATTACATTACGGGTGCCTATCGATATCTTGCTGCCGGAGATTATGACTATGGCAGCATAACCACGACTCAGCATGGTAACTTGCTAACTGAAGCTTGGGCTTTCTGGGATGTCACTAGCGGGTATGTCTATCCCACCCTTGCCTTTGAGAATAACCTGCTATCTGTTGCAGACGAGAGCTCGGATTCCCTGTCTCTTGTTCCTCAGGGAACCACTTCATGGACAGGCAGCGGCACAAAAGCTAAAGCCGAAGATAAATTTACCGTCGTTCCCAAGGCTGGCTACACGCTCGGCGAGGTTACGGTAACCGGCGAGGGCACCACGTATGACGCGGCCACCAACACCCTCACGATGGGTTGGGCGGACTCCACCGTTTCCGCGGAGCTCATTCCCAATGACATCAATATCCAGGTGGCGCTGGGGCCGCATGGGTCTTCGGCGGCGCTGGACGTGAAGGCGGGCACGCCGTACGAGGGCAACGTCGAGATGGGCGACCAGCAGACGAGCGACAGCCTGGGCGCTTACTACGACCTCAAGATCGGCACCGAGGCCACGAAGGACAACCCGGGGCACAGCTCGGCTGACGGCTCGGCCATGACGAACAAGGCGACCGTTTCCGTGGTCAATACGGGGTCGGGCACCAACAAGCGCTCAATCGTGCAGTTCAAGACGTCGGAGGCCGACGGGCGCAAGCTGGGATGCGAGGTGTCGGCGACCTCCAAGAACGGCTGGATGCAGGACTACTGGAAGCTGGTCAACGTCGACACGGGCGCCGAGGTCGTGCTGGGCGCGGCGGGCGTCGACATCGACTACACGCACCAGTGGCGGCTCGTGCTGGCGCATTCGGGCGCTGACTACGGCATCGCGTACGACCGCAACAACTCGGACGTGTGGACCGGCCCTGACACCAACCAGGGCTCATACAACACGGCCACCGGCTTCAACAATCTGCCTGTGCCCGTGCGAAACGGCTTCTGGTTCGCGGGCTGGAGGTGGGCGAACTCGGGCGACATGGACGCCGAGGACACGACGGGCAACGCCATCGGCTCGTGGTGGAACGGCACCGATGACGCCAGCGCGCGCCAGTTCGGCATCCCGGCCGGCGCCTATGGGCAGGCCAACCTTGTCGCCACCTGGATGCCCAAGGTCTACCAGGTGAACTATGATGTGAACGCGACCGAAATAACCGAGGTGGTGGACGGCACCACGACCACGCACAACATGGCGACGCAGCCCGACGTGGCTTACTTCATCCACCCGCAGGCGCGCAGCGTCATCGCGGAGGGCTCGGGCAACGCGTGGACCCCGCTTACGTGGGACAGCGCGACCGACGATCAGAAGGGCCGCATCCGCGAGGTGGACCTCACCTATCTCGACGCGGACGGCAACACGCAAGACATCACCTCCGCGCAGCTCGACTACACGTTCGCCGAGTCGACGCTCGAAGGCTTCCAGTACGAGGGGTGGACCACCTCCCGCATCAGCGCCGGCACGACGCCGAGCGACAGCGGCCTGGCGGGCCCGTGGAAGCACCTGTTCAACGACGGCAGCCACGACCTCAACAACGAGAGCACCATCTTCGGCTCGTACTGGACGACCGACCAGGTGCGGCCGGATGGCGGCTACAACGACAACAACCGGGCGACCGTCTATGGCGTGTGGTCGCGCGTGGGCGAGGTCACGGTGACGCTGGGCGCCGAGCAGCCCCATGAGGCGCGCAAGGACGGCACCGTGAACGACGGCGAGGAGATCACCGGCGGCATCGTGGGCGTGAACCAGTCGATTCAGTACTGGCAGAAGCGCGGCCTGTTCGTCTACGGCGAGCTGCTGCCGGCGAACGACCCCGACCACACGACGCAAACCGAGTTCGACCAGGAGGCGTTGGAGGCGGCCATCGCGGAGGGCAAGGACGTGCAGCTCACCGAGAGCAGGCTGCAGTTCTCCGACCTGAAGCGCACAGGCTTCCGCTTCCTCGGCTGGGGCGAGCGCGGGGCCGACGGCTCTCCCGCCAAGGTGTACGTGCGCTACCTCGAGGGTCCAGACGGCAGCACGGCGGCCGGCTTCTACCTGACGCCTGACGGCATGAGCCACGTGCTGGAGTGGGAGGCGATGCCGCCCA
This sequence comes from uncultured Eggerthellaceae bacterium, assembly GCA_910585565.1. Lineage (GTDB taxonomy): Bacteria > Actinomycetota > Coriobacteriia > Coriobacteriales > Eggerthellaceae > MGBC163016. Next base: position 3,071 of record CAJUFC010000099.1, read on the forward strand.
CGAACGCCGAAGGCGAACTGGCCGAGACCTGGGACGCCCTGTGGGAGATCCGCACCTACGAGATCACCCTGCACGTGCCAGCCTCCACGGTCAAGAACACCAACGGCAACGGCTGGTCCGAGGCGTCCTACCGCTGGGAGCAGGACGTGCAGGCAGGCTCCGACGGCGTGTCGACCGTGTCCAGCTGGCGCAAGGCCAAGAGGGAATGGAAGTACTGGGATGTGTTCTACGTCCCCTACTACGAGCTGAACAGCCCGTTCAACACGTATCGCGGCTGGTTCCGCGGCTCGCTCGGGGCTGACGGCGGCTTCCAGTTCAAGGACGACGACACCTTCGAGTCCGGCGGCCAGACCTACCGCAAGCCGGTCATCACCGAGGCGCAGGGCCAGGCCCAAGCGAACGGCAGCCTCGACTCGGGCGAGGCGGCCTTCCGCGTGACGGCGGCAAACCTCGATCCGAAGAAGCTGTGGGATGGCGCCGTGGCCGGGCAGGAGACCGACCTGGACAACGTGTCTGCCCCCGACGGATCGATGGAGCTGTGGCTGTATGCGGAGCCCGTGTTCATCAACGTGACCGCGCCGATGGGCGTGTTCCTGGCGAACGACGAGCCGTACGTTGTGGGCAGCGACCCGCGCATGGCGCTCGAGGAGGAGGCCACGTTCACCGTCAAGGAGAGCAACCAGGACCTGGTGCTCACGAGCATCACGGCGACCGACATCGTCGAGGCCGACGTGAACCAGACCACCAACCAGGTAGACGTGAAGACGACGACCGACGACACGCAAACCACGACCGGCGAGAACGTGAGCCGCGCAAGTGGCATGTGCTACCAGATGTTCGACGTCAAGAACGACGTGGCGACGGACCCCGCCGGCGGCGATCAGACCAAGTGGAACCTCGACAACGCGCGCATCTTCTGGGTGTCGCCCATCGAGACGGTAAACGAGTACATCAAGGACACCAACCAGGACCCGGGCCAGCATGACATGGGCAAGCGCGTCTACTTCGGGTTCGGCGGCGGCAAGAAGGCCGCCAACCACCTCGGCGACAACGTGGTGGAGGATGACCCAGACGCGTCCGACGACGGCAACCTGCTGGACGCCTTCCGGCTGAAGCAGGGCTATGGCACCGCGGGCCTGGCCGGCAAGGACGGCCACAAGGTGGCCACCGACGCCGAGGGCACGAGCTATGTGTATGACGCGACCCGCGACCAGTACGGCAAGACCGTCGGCGAGGGCGAGGAGGCCCGCACCGTGTGGTGCACGTGGGCCGCGAAGCCGGGCGACGCCAACGGGCGGCTCGTACTGACGCCGGTCGGCGGGGGCGCGGACGCCCATACCGTCGACGTGTCCCGTCCCATCGTCTGGCGCGACTACTCGTTCTGGTACGGGCTGGATTTGGACAAGTGCTCGTTCAATCTGGGCGCCATTCAGTCGATGGTGGAGGACGAGAGCGCGTGGAGCTACAACGTCGGCTACAAGAAGCCGCTTGTCAAGCTCATGTTCACCTTCGCGGTGGAGCGCGTGCCCAACGTGAGCTATGGCGCCGTGGGACTCTCTGCCTACGGCGACGGCGAGGCCGAGGCTGCCGCCCTGGCGACGCGCGCCGGCACCGCCGGCGGCGACATCGACGCCGAGGCCATCGTGAGCGTCGGCCCGGCGAGCGTGGCATAAAGGGCCGCTGCGGGCCGATGGGGGTGGGGCGCATTCCTGCCCCTATCGGCTGGCGCAGGCCAGCGCGCGGCGGATTGCGTTCGGGCATCGCCCTGTTGGCGCCCTGTTTCTCCGGCCCCTCAGCGGGGCGCGGGTTCGGCCATTCCAGCCAAGACGAAGAGGCAAGCGTGTAGGAAGAAAACTCTCATGTCTATTCTCAGGACATATCGAAGCGCCTTGCTGGCTCTGGTGGCGGCATTGGCGCTCGCTTTTGCGAGCGTCGGCATCGCGCCGGCGAGCGCGTGGGCCAGCGTGGCGGGCGGCTCTCTCGGCATCAACGTCGAGGTGCCCTCGACCATCGAGCAGCGGCCCGGCGTGGGCGACCCCGACCCGGGCAAGCGCCCGGGCTCGTCGGCCGTGCTGGGCGTCAACCTGCAGGTGCCCGAGGCGCCCCAGCAGACGCCGGGCGGCGACGCGGGCTCGCAGACGAGCGCGACGGGGGCGGTCTTGGGCATCAATTTGTCCGTGCCGCCGACCATCGAGCAGTCGACGGGCAGCGGCAAGGGCGGCGCATCCGCCGTCCTCGGCGTGAACCTCGCCGTGCCCGACCCCGTCAAGGACCCCGACGACCCGGACAACCCGGGCACCATCACGGGCGACAAGACGAGCGGCGCCTCCGCCGTGCTGGGCATCAATTTGAACGTGCCCTCGACGGTCGACCAAGCCGTCGGCGACGGAGGCGGCGCCAGCGCCGTCCTCGGCGTGAACCTCAAGGTGCCCGTCAGCGAGCTGGTCACGTTCTACGGCAACGGCGGCCGGGGCACGGTCAGCGTGTCGCTGGCGCCGGGCCGCGAGGTGGAGGCGCCCGACGAGGCCAGCTTCCACTGGCCGGGCCGCCACATCGTGGGCTGGTACGTGGACGCCGCGTGCACGGGCGACCCCGTCTCGTTCCCGCTGGCGGAGGACGTGCTCAAGGAATACCGCAGCTTCTACGCCAAGTGGGAGGTCGACGACCCGCGGGCCGTCGGTGCGGTTGAGCTGCACCTGGTGGAGAGCGCGGCCAACGGCGGAAACGACACGCTCATCAGCGAGGCCGAGCGCGAGGCTCACGGCATCGTGGGCGACGGCGGCGAGCCGGACGGCTACGTGGAGGCCGCGGATGCCGACGAGCTGGACGGCCCGGTGTACGAGGGCCGCTACTATCCCGGCGGCGACGGCACCGTGTGGCCGCTGCCCGAGGATGCGAGCGCCGCCGACCGCGAGCGCGAGGGCGCGACCCTCGAACTGCCGACGCCCGAGATGGAAGACTCTGCCGACGAGATGCGCAGCGGCTGGTTCGACGGCTGGTATAAGTCGTGTGAGCCGGCGCTCGACGCTGCCGGCAACCCCGTGCTGGAGGGCGACGCGCCGGTCTACGTCTACAGCCAGCCGGTGCAGAAGGTCAACGACCGCTGGTTCATCGACCGGTTCGAGGAGGGCGCAGGCGCCGAGGGCAACCCGGCCTATGGGCTGGTGCTGTATGCCAAGTGGAAGACTGGCCAGCGGCACTGGGTCACGTTCCATGCGGGCGAGGGCGCCTGGCCTGACGGCGACGTCGAGAAGGCCATCAAGGTGCACCGCGGCGAGGCCGTTCCTGCCGATGCCGTCAGCGCTCCCCAGCGTGAGGGCCACGCCTTCCACTCGTGGCGCGTGGGCTCTCCCGAGGGGCCGATGTGGTCCGCCTCGTCGAAGGTCTGGCAGGACACCGAGCTCTACGCCAGCTGGTCCCGCATCGAGCACGTGGTTGAGTTCGACTCGGCCGGCGGCTCGGCGGTGTCGCCGCGCAAGGTGCCGCACGGCGAGCCCGTGGCCGAGCCCGCTACGAGCCGCCCGGGATACGAGCTCCTGGGCTGGTGGCTCGACGCGAACGGCGACGGCGCGATCGGCGAGGGCGAGGGGATGTACGACTTCTCGACGCCGGTGACGGCCCCCATCAGGCTCATAGCCAAGTGGCGGGAGAGGGGCCCCGACCCGGTGGTGGA
>CAJUFC010000100.1 GCA_910585565.1 uncultured Eggerthellaceae bacterium
TCGCGGCAGCGCGTGCAGGCGTGGGTGACCTGGCCGGCCTCGGTGCAGGTGGGCCCGACCTCGGTCGCAGCGTAGTCGTGGCCGAGGGCGGGGGCGCCTTCCTGAGTATACGAGTCGTCGCACCGCGTACAGGAATAAGTGCGACGTCCTGCCTCGGTGCACGTGGGCGGCGTCTCCGTCATGGCATGGTCATGTCCAAGCGCTGCGGTGCCCTCCTCCGTGCGGGTGTCGCCGCACCGCGTGCACGCATGCACGATCGTGGCCGCCTCGGTGCACGTTGGCGGCGTCTCCGTCGTCACGTAGTCGTGACCGAGCGCCGCAGCATTCTCCTGAACGAGCGTATGGCCGCATCGCTTGCAAACCGACGTGGTGACCCCCGCCTCGATGCAGGTGGCAGAGTTCTCACGCACCTCGTAATCATGCCCCAGTGCAGGCACCTCCGTCGGATGCGAGAACACCTTCTCGCAGCGGGCACAGTAGTCGCCGCCGGTCTTGCCCGCTTCGGTGCAGGTGGCCTCGACGGCCGCCGTCGTGCGCCGATCATGCCCGAGCGCCGGAATCGCCTCGATCGCCTCGATGACGCGGGAGCCCGCCGCATCCGCAAATTTCGTCTCGCACTTGGCACAGTACCAATATTCGCGATATCCCGCCTGCTCGCAGAGGGCAGCCTGCCCGGGCATGTGGGCGATCTCATGAGTGGAAGCGCTTCCGTCGCTTTCGGTCTTGACGGCCCCGCACAGCTTGCAGGTGTACTGGCGCACCGTGCCGCACGTTCCGTTTGAGACGACCTGCGGAGGCCCCCACTTGTGGTCGACGTACAGCACGAGCGTGCCCGAGACGCCGTTGAGCTCGCCGGGGCCGTACACCGCCCCATCTTCGTTCACCCACTTCCACGAGAAGATGTGCCCGTACTCGTCCTCATATTTCCCCGAATATCGAATGGGAATGGGCACGTCGCTTCTGTTCCAGCCGCCTTTGAGCGTGATCTTGTCGAAGCCGCAGCCCCCGAAGAAGCGGGTTGCATCGGTGTTTTCGTAGAATTTGATGCCGGACAGGTCAATCTCGGTGACCTTGGCGCATCCGTCGAAGGCGCCCTTCGCCGTCCTCAACGCTGCGAACGATGACGAAGGCATGACCAGCGTCTCGAGGTTGGCGCAGTTCATGAACATATATGGAATGTTCTCGCAGCTCGAGGGGTTCCACTCCCCCAAGTCGAGCCGCGTGAGCGCCGTACAGCCGAAGAAGGCGCGGTCCATATAGGTGACACCGGAGACATCCATCTTGCCCACGTCCATAGACGTGCAGTTCACGAGGTCTCTGAACATATAGGCCATACTGTCGCCGGCGTTCACGCCCGCAGCGACCGAGACGCTTCTGATGGATGCCCGGTGGTCGTCCCACGGCCAATCGGAGGCGACCGGCACGACGCCGCGCTTGATGGTGCCCGCAACGCCATCCAACGGATAGATGACCAGGCGCGCAGGGGCCGCGGCGTAGCTGTCGGGCGTGATGTACCAGCCCACGCCACCGAGCACGCCCCAATGGGCAGCACCCGCCGCAGCGGGATCCACATACGAATAGACATAGGTCTCGTGCCCGCAGACCGTGCACCGCTTCGTGGCGACGCCCGGCTCGTGCAGCGTCGGCGGCTTGCCGTCGCCGACGGTCTGGTAGCTGTGGGAATAGATCGCGTTGTACGTCTCCGACACGCCGACGGGCACCGACGCGCCCATGGCATGCTCCTGCTTGGTCGAGGCAGCTGACCACCCTGTCACGCAGTTGACGCCAGGCGGATCGGGGAACAGCGCCGAAGCCTGCCAGCCCGAGCCAATCTCGATCGTGGTCAGACGGTCCAAGCCGGCGAAGACGTCTTGGCAAGCCACGTTCGCCGGCACGCTCATGTTGCCGAGCCAGAGGGCCTCCACCGACGTCATGCCCGAAAACGCACCGGCGAGCCACGCCCCTCCCTCGAGACGCGGGTTGGTGTACACGCTCTTGACAACGGTGGCATGCTCCGACCACGGCGTTTGCACCGCATCCGCGCCGGCCGTGCTGCGGGATAGCACCAACTGGTAGGGGCTGGGCGCGTCCGCGGCGGTGATATACCAGTCTATGCCACCATAGGTGCCGGAGGCGTAGACGTCGTCGGGCACTTGCATGCTGGCGATGAGCGCGCCGCTGTCGATGAGCCCCCAGCCGTAATACTGGTCATACCCGACATCCCCCATGTCCACTGACGTAGCGCGCAGACGCGACATGAACTCATATTGGTCGATGTTCTTGTCGATCGACTTCGCGAGCGCCGCCAGCGCGGCGACCTCGGGGCAGGCCATGCTGGTGCCGCTTTGATTGGAATAGACGTCCGGGCCGCGATTGCTGTCGCCGATGATGATGCTGCCCGCGACGATGCGGTCGACGCCCATGATGCTCGTGCCGGGTGCTGCGACATACACGCTGCCAGCGCCGTAGTTTGAGTAACCCGCATCGAATGCGCCCGATTTCTTCGTGGCCGACACCCCGATCACGCAGTCGTGCGATGCCGGATAGGTCGGATCTCCCGACGCCTGGTTGCCCGTCGCGGCGACGATGATCACGCCCCGGTTGACAAGGGGCTGATACGCCCTGTCCACCATGTAGTCCACCGGGTTCTTGTAAATGAGGCTCATGTTGATCACGTCGACGTGCGGCTCGTTCGGGTCGCTCAGGTTCTCGAGGATCGTCGACAGGGCGTAATAGAGATGGGAGGCGTGGCCCTCGCCCTTCTCGTTGTAGGTCTTGAATGGCTGCACCTTCGCATCGGGGGCGATGCCCGTAACGCCCTTGCCGTTGCCTTTCGTGGCGACGATCTGGCCCGTAACGAACGTACCGTGCCCGATGCCGTCGGGGGTCGGGCCCTTCCTGCCGTTCATCACCTTGGAGAAGTCCCAGCCCTCCAGGATGTGGTCGTCGTAGTCA
>CAJUFC010000101.1 GCA_910585565.1 uncultured Eggerthellaceae bacterium
CCTCCTTCGTGTCGATGCGCACACAGGCATCCAAGCTCAGCCCGCGCCTGTCGCACAGCTCGGTAAAGCGCACCTTGAGCTGACTGCGGCTCACGCGCTCATGAGGGCGAGAAGGACCTGCCACCGATGGCGCCACCGACGCCAAGTCGAGCCTAACCGTCTCGCTATAGCGGCACCCCTCTGCACTCGCGCCGCCCCACATCCCCTGAGCCCGTGCATACGCCTCGACAAGCGCGATCTGCTCCTCGGCACGCCCCGTCATGCGCAAGAACTCAATCGTGCGCTCGTCAACGGGAAACAGCGTGCAGGTCGAGCCGTATTCCGGCGTCATATTGGATATGCAGGCCCGCTGGGTAGCAGACAGCGCAGCCACGCCGGCACCGTAGCACTCGACGAAGCACCCGACGACGTCACGTTTGCGCAGTACCTCCGCCAGCGTCAGAGCGACATCCATCGCAGTGACGCCGGGGGCCAGCTCGCCCGTGAGCTCAATGCCCACGACGCGCGGAACCAAGGTCGTAATGGGCTGGCCCAACGCCGCAGCCTCGGCTTCGATGCCGCCCACGCCCCAACCCAGCACGCCAATGCCGTTTGCGGTGGGCGTATGCGAGTCTGTGCCGACGACCGTGTCGAAGAACGCGACCTCACATGCGCCGCCGCCTTCCGTCCCCGCATCCGCCGCAGGCGCCGTCATCACGACGCGCGCGAACTGCTCGATATTGAGCTGATGGCAGATGCCCTGCCCAGGCGGCACGATGCGCACGTTATCGAACGATGCCTGCGCCCACTTGAGGAACTCGTACCGCTCGCGATTGCGCTCGTACTCCAATTGCTCGTTCTTTTCCAGGCTGGCAGGGCAGCCCGAAACGTCCGCGATAATCGAATGGTCGACGACCAAGTCGCACGGGACCTGCGGGTTGATGCGCTTGGGATCGCCGCCAAGCGCCGCACACGCCTCGCGCATGACCGCGAAGTCGACGAACACCGGAACGCCCGTAAAGTCCTGGAACAGCACGCGCGCCGGAGAAAACTCCACCTCGTCGCCTGCCCGCCCTTCGCGCGCCGCCGACACGATGCGCGACGCCATCGCCGACGCTGCTTCGTCGCTGTCGGCATGGCGCAACACGTTCTCCAGCAACACTTTGAGGGAAAACGGCAGCTCTTCTGCGCCTTCGACGGACGCTATCGGATAGTAGGCGTAAGCGCGGTCACCTACGCGCAATGTGGCTTGTCTGGTTATCACGTACGATTTTCCTATCTCGCTTCGTCAGCACTCGGTCGTCACGCGGGAACTGCGCGCATCGCACGCCTCCACGCCGGCCAATCGTCGCAGAGGCAATCTCTTACACGGTATCGAGACTCTCGATCTCTGATGCAAGTGCCTCAGTGAACTCGATGCACGTAACGGGAGCCTTGCCGCCCTCGCGCGACCCGACGATGTCGCCCGTCAGGCACTCACCCTTCGCATACACCGCCCGAACGCCCGCGCGGATGCGGTCGGCGCAGACATGCTCACCCAGATGATCGAGCATCATCGCCGCCGACAGAATCTGCGCAGTCGGGTTCGCCTTGTTCATGCCTGCTATGTCAGGGGCAGAGCCATGTACCGCCTCGAAGACCGCATATGCCTTGCCGATGTTGGCCCCCGGCGCCAGCCCCAGGCCACCCACGAGTCCAGCCGCCAGGTCGCTCGCGATGTCGCCATACAGGTTGGGCAGCACGACCACGTCGAACTGCGACGGGTCCACCACCATATTCATGCAGAATGCATCCACGATGCGGTCATCGAACCCGATATCCCCATGATCTGCCGCCACCTCTCGCGCAACGCGCAGGAACAGCCCATCAGAATGCTTCATGATATTCGCCTTGTGCACAACAGTGACATGCTCGCGCCCGTTTTGCTCGGCATAGTCGAAGGCAAACTCAACGATATCCCGTGACGCCGACACCGACAACGGCTTGATGGAGATGCCCGAGTCCTTCGCCACCGAGCCTTTCTCGCGCTCGTTGATGAAGTCAATGAGCTCAAGCGCCTCGCTCGAACCCTCTTCGAACTCGATGCCTGCATACAGGTCTTCGGTGTTCTCGCGGACGATGACGAGATTGACGTCATCGTAGCGCCCACCCGCCCCCGGGATGGATATCACCGGTCGCAAATTGGCATACAGGTCAAGCGCATGCCTCAGCGCAACGTTCACGCTGCGAAACCCCGTTCCTACCGGCGTGGTCACCGGGCCCTTGATGGCCGTCTTGTGCTCCTTGATAAGCTCGATGGTCTCCCGCGGAAGAGGCGTACCAAAGCGCTCGATGCAGCCCGCACCCGCCTCAGCAGGCACCCACTCGACGCTCGCGCCGCTGGCAGCCACCACGCGCTGCATAGCCGTTGTCACCTCGGGGCCTATCCCGTCGCCGGGAATCAGCACCACCGTGTGCTTATGCATGCCCATGTCCACCGCCACCGCTATTTGGACTCGAGATTTTCGATGATGACAAGCGCGCGCTTCTTCAAAATGCCCTTGCCGTTCGTAGAGTCAAATCGCATGCGCTCGGCAAGCTCCTCCTTGACGGTTGGCGACAGCTTCCCGTTCGAAAAATCCACCAACGCATTCAGCATCTCGTTGAACTCAAGGTCGCCATGGTAGCACTGGATGCCCTCGTCGATGAGGCCCCATGCCTTGTCTGAGCGCGCTGGCGTGGTAGACCCCAGCCGACACAGAAACTTCATGGCAGCCAATCTCAAAGGCCCGCTGTCCTCGTCGAACAAAGCGCCCTCAGCTCCGTCAACAGCTTTGTCGCATACGCGCGAGTCAAAGGCACACAGCTCGGTCAGCGCATCCAGCACTTCCCAGCGGGTCTGAGCCTCAGGCACCTCCAGCGCCTCGACAATCTGCGTGCCATACGGCACGAGCTTCTGGGCATCGATTCTCGCCACTGCAGCAACGACGGAGGCTGCATTCTGCCGGTCGCGCCGCGCTGAGGCCGCAAGGGCATCGACACATGCCGCAAGGCGCTCTTCGCTCTCCACTGTCGTAGCAGCTATCTGCTTGACGTCATCTGCCCTCGTACTCACTTGGCTCCTCCGTACCTTCAACGCAAATTACGTATGTACTTCTGAATACATATCTGATTTCGCTGACACTTC
>CAJUFC010000102.1 GCA_910585565.1 uncultured Eggerthellaceae bacterium
GACGGCCGTCATCGCCTTGGCGGTCGCCCTCGCGGGGGTCGGGCTGGGCCCGGCCTCCGCCTGGGCGAGCGTCGCCGACGGCGTCTTGGGCCTCAACGTCAACGTGCCCGCCACCGTGCAGCAGGCGCCCGGCTCTAGCGGGGACGCTGGCAGCAAGGGCGCGCCTGGCGTGCTCGGCCTCAACATCAACGTGCCAGGCGCCCTGGACGCGGACCCGGACGGCGGCTCGGGCTCGGCAGGCGACCGCCCGGCGGCAGGCGTGCTCGGCCTCAACCTCAACGTGCCCTCGACGGTGCAGCAGACGCCGGGCTCGTCGGGCGATGCGGGCAGCAAGGGCTCGGCGGGTGTCCTCGGCCTGAACCTCAACGTGCCCTCCACCGTCACGCAGGCGCCGGGCTCCAGCGGCGAGACGGCAGGTGCCGCGGGTGTCTTGGGCCTCAATATCAACGTTCCCTCCACCGTGACCCAGGCCCCCGGGGCTACGGGCGAGACGGCGGGCGCCGCGGGCGTGCTGGGCCTCAACATGAACGTGCCGCGCGGCAACTACGTCACGTTCGACGCCAACGGCGGCCAGGGCTCGTGGATCCAGCCCATCGTGCCGGGCGAGCCGGTGCGCTCACCCGAGGGCGACGAGGGCAACTTCTTCTGGCCAGCTCGTCACATCGAGGGCTGGTACACCGATGCCGCCTGCACGCCTGGCGCGAAGTGGGATTTCGACACCGTGGTGGAGGAGGCCATCACCCTCTATGCCCACTGGGTGCTGACCGAGGAGCCTCACCCGACGGCCGAGGTCGCGCTGCACGTGATCTACGACAACGCGACGCTTGACGGCGACGGGTACGGCGTCGCGGGCTATAGCGGCCCGGTGGACGGAGGCGACGGACATGGCCCGGTGTACGAGGGCGAATACCTCCTCGGTGGCGCCATGCCGCCCGACCTCGACGGCACGCTGGCGCTTCCCGAGCCCGAGATGGTGCCGACCGACGAGCTGGACGGGCTCTTTGACGGCTGGTACCGCACGTGCGAGTTCGACGACGCAGGCAACCCGATCTACCGCGACAAGGTGTCGCAGAACGCCGACGGCGACTACGCCATCGGGCGCTTCGAGACGGGCGACAAGGAGTTCTGGGCCAAGTGGAAGGTCGTGCGCACGCACTACGTGACGTTCGATCCCGGCGAGGGCGCGTGGCAGGACGGCTCGTCGGACGCACAGGTGTTGCGCGTCGAGCACGGCAAGCCGGTCTATGCGCCCAGCCCCGCGCCCAATCTGGCCGAGCACGACTTCGTCGAGTGGCGCACCCTCGCAGGCGAGCGCTACGTGTTCGGCGCCCCGGTCTACGAGGACATGACGCTCGTTGCGCACTACGAGCCCATCCCCGAGTTCGTGGTGACGTTCGATGCGGGCGCGGGAGCGTGGGCTGACGGGTCTGCCACGCACGTGGAGACGGTGCGGCGCGGCGAGACGGTCGCGCGCCCGGTTGACCCGGTGCGCGAGGGCTATGACTTTGCCGGCTGGTACACCGACGGCACGCTCTCGACGGCCTACGACTTTGGCTGGCCCATCACGCGCGCCCTCACGCTGTACGCCCGTTGGACCGAGCGCGAGGAGCCGCCTGTGGGCTCTTGGACGGTCACGTTCGACGCCGCGGGCGGCGCGTGGGAGAGCGCCGAGGGAGACGAGACCGTGCGCAGGGCGACGGTCGCGGACGGCGCGCTCGCCGAGGAGCCCGAGGCCCCGAAGCGGGCCGGCTGGCAGCATGCCGGCTGGGCCCGCGCGGACGGCAGCGCCTGGGACTTCGGGACGGACGTCGTGACCGATGACGTCACGCTCTTCGCCAGCTGGGCGCTCCGGCTCGACGTGACGGTGCCGGTGTCGGTGGCCTTTGCCGTGAGCGCCGAGGCTGGCGACGTCACGGCCCCCGAGATGGGCGCCTACGCGCTCAAGTCGCGCACGGTCGCGCCCGTCGAGGTGGAGGCGGTGTCGCTCGAGAGCCGGCAGGCCGAGCTCGAGGCATTCTTCGAGCTGGCCGAGGGCGCGGGCTGGCAAGACGCGCTCGGGAAGACCGAGCTCACGATGCTGGCCGATGTGCCCGGCGCGCCGAGGCTCGCGCTCGCCCTCGCGGGCGACGCGGGCGGCGCGGCGTGGAGGAGCGCCTATGCGCTGACCAGCGCCGAGCGCGCGGCCTACCGCATGGATGCCTTCGACTACGCCGGCACGGCGTTCGACGAGCCCTGGCAGGGAGGCGACCCCAGCGAGAGGCTGCCGCTCGAGCTGGGCATGACCGTGTCCGACAAGCTCAAGCCCCGAGCCGACCTCGACGGCCTGAGGCCCATCACCCGCCTCCAGCTGACCGTCGCAGCGAGGGGGTGACGAACCGCGTAGGGCGTTTTGGCCGCCCGAATCGACGCTCGCGGAGACTGCCCTGCGCGGTCGCGGAAGCGAGAAGCGGCCCTCGGGCCCGGACTCAAGCACCATGCACGGCCTTCCCCCGCCCCAGGCGGGCCCAAGCAAACGGGGAAGGCCGCCGGGTTCGACGGTGGTGCCAAACTCCATTTGAATAATCACGCATGCGAGACCAAGGGCCTCCCTCGCCAGGGAGGTCCTTTCTGTGGGTTGATGGCTGCCTCCTCGCTATAATCAAAGCCAGAAACGTGTTATACGCAAGGCCAAATTCTGTCAGAACGGGGATGTGCATGCGTCAGTCGCGAGCGAGTAGGGGCATCGACCCCGCAGGCATCTTCTCGACTCTCGCGCGCATCGTTTGTGCGGTGGCCCTTTGCGTGGGTGCGCTCACGCTCGCTGGCTGCACCGATGGCGGCGCGGGATGCTCGGTCGCCTTTGAGGCAAGCAGCTCAAGCGCGACTGAGGCCGTCGGCACGAGCGTGCCTGCGGAGAAGCTGGCGGGCGTGCCCGCCGAGCGCCAGGCGGGAGGCCAAGACGGCCTTCCTGCGACGGGCAACGGCCCTGACGCGACAGGCAGCCTCGATGCGGGGCAGCCCATGGCTGCCGATGAGACGCTGCTTGTCAGGTTCTTGGACGTGGGACAGGGCGACGCCGCCCTGATAACGTGCGGAGGCCAAAGCCTGCTCATCGATGGCGGCCCCTCCAGCGCCTCGTCGATGGTCTATTCCGTCTTGGACCGGCTGGGCGTCACCCATTTGGATTACATCGTCGCGACGCATCCTGACGCCGACCATTGCGGCGGCATTGCCGGTGCGCTCAATTATGCCGATTGTGGTCGCTTCTATTGCTCTGTCACCGAGCATGACACAAAGACGTTCAAGAGCATCGTGAAGTACCTCGGCGCGACGCCCATAACCGTGCCTGCTTGCGGCGATGCCTTCGCGCTGGGTGGCGCCGAGGTGAGGTTCGTGGGGCCGGTGAGTCCAACGCGCGACACCAACAACGGCTCGCTGGTGTGTCTGCTGACCTACGGGGACACGCGCTTTTTGTTCACCGGGGATGCGGAGGTGGAAAGCGAGCAGGCGATGGTCTCAATGGGTGCCGAGCTGGACGCCGATGTCTTGAAGGTGGGTCATCACGGGTCGGATTCGTCCTCGTGCGCCGCCTTCATCGAGGCCGTCTCGCCCGACTATGCCGTCATCTCGGTCGGCAAGAACGGCTACGGGCATCCTGTCCCCGAGGTGGTGCAAAGACTCCAGCGCTCAGGCGCAACCACGCTGAGAACCGACGAACTCGGCACCATTACCATCGAGTCAGACGGCACCAGCCTCCAAGTGACGTCCACCAAAGACCTCATCACGAGATAGCCCAGGTTGCAACAGGGAGCGGCTGAGGGGTTTGGTATCCTGTTGTGCATTGACCAAACGTGCGAATCGGGGGCCTTGGCTTATGCAACTCACGCCGGCGGAAATCACTGAGACATTGGCGATGGTGTCTCAGCAGCATTTGGATATTCGAACCATCACGCTGAGCCTCAACTTGCGGGGGTGCGCGGATGCGGACATCGATGTCGTGGCGCGCAAGGTGTATGACCGCATGACGAGCGCCGCCGAGCGGCTGGTGCCGACGGCCAACCAGCTTGAGCGCGAGTTCGGCATCCCGATCGTCAACAAGCGCATATCGGTAACGCCGATTGCCGAGGTGTGCGCGATGACTGCGGCCGAGGACTTGACCCCTATCGCCGTTGCCATGGACCGCGCGGCCCAAGAGGTGGGGGTCGACTTCGTTGGCGGATTCACGGCGCTCGTGCAGAAGGGCGCGTCGCGCGCTGACGAGAAGCTGATGAACTCCATCCCGTCGGCGCTAGCCGAGACGGGATGCGTGTGCTCGTCGGTCAACATCGGCTCGACGCGCGCCGGCATCAACATGGACGCTGCGTTTCGCATGGCCGAGATCATTCGCGAGACGGCTGAGGCAACGGCTGACCGGCAGTGCATCGGCGCAGGCAAGCTGGTCGTTTTCTGCAATGCCGTGGAGGACAACCCGTTCATGGCGGGTGCGTTCCATGGCTCGGGCGAGGCCGACGAGGTCATCAACGTTGGCGTGAGCGGCCCGGGCGTTGTGCGCGCGGTGCTGGCCGACATGCCCGAGAGCGCAGACATCACCAGCATCGCCGAGGCCATCAAGGCGACGGCGTTCAAGATTACGCGCGCAGGCGAGCTGATGGCGCGCGAGGCGTCGAAGCGGCTGGGGTATGCCAAGGGCATTCTCGACTTGTCGCTCGCGCCGACGCCGGCCGAGGGCGATTCGGTTGCCGAGATCATTGAGGCGATCGGCGTTGGCGAGTGCGGCGGCCCGGGCACGACGGCTGCGCTGGCGATGCTCAACGATGCGGTCAAGAAGGGCGGCGTCATGGCGTCGTCGTCGGTCGGCGGTCTGTCGGGCGCTTTCATTCCGGTGTCCGAAGACGCCGGCATGATACGGGCAGCCGAAGACGGCGCGCTTTCCATCGAAAAGCTCGAGGCCATGACGTGCGTGTGCTCGGTGGGGCTCGACATGATAGCCATTCCGGGAGACACGACGGTCGAGACGATCTTTGGCATCATCGCTGATGAGGCTGCCATCGGCATGATCAATAACAAGACGACGGCCGTGAGGCTCATCCCGGCTATCGGCAAGCAAGTGGGCGACGTGCTCGACTTCGGCGGGTTGCTGGGCAGCGCTCCGGTTATGCCCGTCAACCAGAATGCCGGGACGGTGTTCGCTCATCGCGGCGGTCGCATGCCAGCTCCGCTGAATTCCCTCAAGAACTAACGGCTTGAGCCAAGGGGCCGCTTTCTCGATTCGGGCTCGCTGCCTGGCGAGTCGGGTGAGTCAAGAGGCCGCTCCTCTGACCCTGATAGATATAATCGGTAGTCGGGTTATATTCTTTATCGATAGCGTTGTATCGGAACATTGAATTGCCGAAGCTATTGTCGGTGGCTCTCGGTCGTGTTTTCATAGTCGGCGTCGCTTTCGAGTGGCAGCCTGTTTTGCAAGATGCGAGCGAAGAGATTTCCCATGGCAAAGAAAAACATCCCATACGACCAGAAGTACTACGACCCTGAGATTGAGTGCATGCCGCGCCCCGAACTTGAGGCGATGCAGCTGGCGCGCTTGCAGGAGATGGTGCAGTACGCCTACGACAACACCGTCTATTACAAGCGCACCTTTGATGAGGCCGGCGTGGCGCCGAGCGACATCAAGTCGCTCGAGGATATCCAGAAGTTCCCGTTCATCGACAAGAAGACCGAGCGAGACACC
Organism: uncultured Eggerthellaceae bacterium; assembly: GCA_910585565.1. Taxonomy (GTDB): domain Bacteria; phylum Actinomycetota; class Coriobacteriia; order Coriobacteriales; family Eggerthellaceae; genus MGBC163016. The sequence goes on from CAJUFC010000102.1 coordinate 5,708, forward strand.
CAGCACGTCGGCAGCTTCTTTGGCGAGATGTGCTCGGTGCCCGAGGAAGAAGTCGTGTTCATGGCGACGTCGTCGGGGTCGACGGGCGTGCCGACGGTGAGTCCGTTCACGCAGGAGGACTTTGACCTGTGGCAGGACACGGAAGCGCGGCTGTTCTGGCAGGCTGGCATGCGCCCGAACGATCGCTATGTGCACGGGCTCAACTTCGCGCTGTACGTTGGCGGCCCGGACGTCGTCGGGGCTCAGCGACTGGGCGCCTTGGCCATCTGGGTGGGCGCGGTTCCCAGCGACCGGTTGCTGTTTGTGCTCAAGCAGTATCAGCCGACCGTCATCTGGACGTCGCCCTCCTACGCATGGGCGCTGGGCGAAAAGGCCAAGGAGAAGGGGTTCGACCCGCGCAAGGACTTCTCCATCCATACGATTATTGTGGCAGGCGAGCCGGGTGGGTCTATCACTTCGACGCGTGAGGCGATCGAGAGCCTATGGGGCGCCAAAGTGGTTGACTTCTTTGGCCTGTCTGACATCTACGGTGCCTGCGCCGCGATGTGCGAGGCGAAAGACGGGCTGCACATCGTCGAGGACCAGATTCTCGTCGAGACGGTTGATCCCGAGACGGGCGCGGTGTTGGAGCCGGGGGAAATGGGCGAGCTGGTCTATACGACGCTGACGAAAAAGGCGCGTCCCATGATTCGCTTCCGCACCGGAGACATCGGGTATGTCTCGAACGAGAAGTGCTCGTGCGGGCGCACGCTGGCGCGCATCCATATCACGGGGCGCAAGGACGAGATGTTCATCGTGGGTGCCGTGAACGTGTTTCCCACCGATATCGAGTATGTCGTGCGGGCGGAGCGGGGCCTCACTGGCGAGTATTCGATTCGCGTCTATGACGAGAATTACACGACGCGCTATGAGGTGTCTGTCGAACGCGCGCAGGATTCGGAAGAGCCGTATGACGAGGTGGCGCGCCGCGTCGAAGGCGCGCTCAAGACGCATACTGGCGTGCGCCCGACGCGCGTCATCGTGTACGACGCGGGAAAGCTGGGCACATCGAGCGAGCACAAGGCGAGCCGGTTCGTGGACGAAAGGACGGCGAAATAATGCCAAAGACATTTTCGATTTCCGGACAGCACTATCTTTTCGACGTTCAGACGTTCGCCCAGGTCGTGCTGGCGGCTGGTGGCGAGGATTACCACTACGCGCTGTATGACCGCACCACGCAAGGCGTCATCGATGACGTTGTCGGGCGCGTGAGCGACTTGGGCGTCATCTGTCAGACCAAGGATACGGCGCCGTTGCTCAACGAGGAGCTGGCGCGTGTGGGGCTTGAGTTTCACGAGCTGAAGCGGAGCGCCCCGCGCATTGCGCTGCCGAAGAGCCATCCGATGGTCAATTTGCCCAGCATTCGCCTGGAGGAGATGGAGGGCTATCCGTACGTCTACTTCGATCAAGGCGAGGATGCGCCCGACCATTTCTATGAGGAGGCCTTTGGGGCGGTTCCGCGCGACAAGGCCATCGCGTGCACAGATCGCGCTTCGCTCTCTGAACTCGTCGTTGCACTCAACGGCTATACGGTGACGAGTGGCATTCTTGTCGGCGTTACAGACGGTACGCTGCTCACGACGGTGCCAATCGATACGGACCTAGAGCTGATTCTGGGATATGTTGCGCGTATTGGGTCAGAGCTTTCGGAGCTTGAGCAGAAGTTCGTCGCGAAGCTGTCTGCCAACCTGGAGAAATACGCATCGCGCATGTAGCGACGTCGAACAGAACGCCAGCACGAGTGGGGCCGGCCCTGCGCCAGAGGCGCGAGGCTGGCCCCACCAGCTTTACCGAGCGGGATGGCTGGTCTTGGGCGTAATCCATTCCAGCCAGCTCGCCGCGTTGTCCTGCGAGACGTCAATGAGCTGGGTGGTGGTGCCGCTGACGCCCGCAGCGGTGCGCATCTGGATGGTGGCGGTTTTCGCCATGCGCTGGAACGGGTTGGTCTTTGTGTTGCCGAACTGAATCTTCTGGCGCGGAACTGAGACGTCCATGCTGGAGAGGCCGCCATTCTTGATGCGGGCAAATCGTTTGTTGGTGGCGAAGGCCGACTCGCGGTACCAATAGACGCTGCCGATGATGTCGAGCACGAAGAACACAGCAGCGAAGCCATATATGATGGCGCAGATGAGGTCGATGGAAGGGATCGCGCCCACGACCTCTGGGTCGAAGGCGGCGATTAGGTGAGCCACGATTTGCAGGGCGGCAACGGACACAGCCACCCAAAACCCGTTGCCTTGCCACAGACAGCGGCGAATCAGCCCGCGGCGCAGCGCTACGGGCGCCACGCGGGTAGTGGCATCGGGAATGTCGGCAAACTCAGGCACGAGGCCGGCAAGCACCTCGTGCACGCGGTCAACTTTGAGGAAAGGGTGCACGATGAGACCCTGAGGCGTGATGCCCGTATTCTCGTTGGAATTCTCGCTTTCGGCGGCATCCACTTTGCCGAGGGAGAGCTCGCAGTAGCCAATGAGGCGGCGGATGAAAGACTGCTTGATGATGACGGACTGCACGCGCGCCAAATCGAGGCTTTCGGTCTGATGTTTGAGCAGCCCGCGCTCGACCTCGACGCGCGTGCCGCGACGCCGTGCGTGGAAGCCGCCGTACTGGACGCAGGTGCCGAGCACCGAAATGCACCATCCGACGATGGTGCAGGCTATCAGGACGATGCCGCCAATGAGCACGAGGAAGAACGGGTCGAATCGGGAGGCTGCATCAGTCATGATGGCATTGCTCTCATTGGGGAACAGGTCAAAGGCGAAGCTGACGATAGAGCTGACCCCGGCAAGGATGGCAATGAGGGTGAGGATGAAGCCGCCATTGTTGGAAAGACCCGTGAACACGAGCTCTTTGTTGGTGAGCCGGTATTCGAAGCTGGGCGCCCCCATGTCGAAGGTGTCGCCCGCGAAGACGCCGCCAAACTGCTGCCAGGCCTCCTCGCCGAGGTCGAGCACGTTGCCTTGACAGGTGGTGGCGCCTGCAGGTGCCGGGGCGGCCACGATCGGCGCGCCCGTGGGAGGCGCTGCGTCTACGGTGGCGCGGGCGGATGTAGTTGCAGCGCTCATCCCCATCTTACGGGCATACAGCTCGTGCCTGAGCGCATCGGCGTCGCCTTTGCGCAGGTAGGGAATGAGTACGGCCTTGTTGGAGGCGCCGCCTGCTGTGTCGATGGTGACATTGCAGACGCCAAATGCCCGCTGCAGCAGCGAAGCCTTCTGGTCGACCGTCTGGATGCGATCATAAGGGACATGCACGCGCTTCTTGCTGATGATGCCTGAGTAGACGCTTACCTCCTCGGGGCCAAGCTCGTACCACAAATGGCGCCACGCCCATGCGTGAATACCGACGACGAGGGCGACAACCACAAGCACGACGACGAGGGCAAGGATGATGGTCATGAAGACTGACCCGTATCCGAAGGCCTGAGACCCGAACAGCTGGTATTCGTACGACGCCGCCCTAATCAATGAGGTGATAGACGAGATGCCGCCGACGACGAGCACGACGAGAACGGCGCCAACGGATCGCAGCGTCCCGAGCCAGATATAGCTGGCGTGAACGTGCTTGCGCTCAGGCGCGGACGCCGACGTTGCTGCTGGGCCGAGAGGAGAGGTGATCTTTTCGTCGTTCATCTATACGTCCTCTCGGGCGATGCGAGCCAGCTCGGCTGCTCGGTCGCGGAGCTCAGCGGCGGTATTGCTATCGAGTCCGGGAATCTCATGGGCGCCCGCAGCGGTAGAGACTGTCACCGACGAAAGGCCGAAGGCGCGGAGGACGGGCCCTTGGCGCGTGTCGGTGTTTTGCACGCGGATGAAGGGAATGACATAGCGCTTCTTCCAAACGATGCCCTTGGCGATGTCGAGAAATTCCGGCGATACGTCATAGCGCCAACGCGCGTATCGGATGGGCGGCAGCACAAACGCGAACACGACAGCAAGCACGATACATGCCACTGTCTCAGCGATGACGACGGGCATGGCCCAACCGCTCTCCTCGGGAGCGGTGTTGGCAACGATGAAGAACGGCAGCGTGCAGATCAGGTACAGCACAACGAGCCAGACCAAGTCGTTGATTCTCCAAACGTTTTTGACTTTCGGGTTGAGCTTTTGTGTGGGAAGCTGCTCCATGGTTTCCTTCGACCTCTTCTTCCGTCGGCTTCTTCGAAAAATCGTGTTTACAAGTAGTTGAATCTGTGATTATAATATACGAACAGATGTACGAGATGTCAAGAGTAGATTTCAAGTACCGAAAAGAGGGCTGCTGGCTTGGGATTCTTGCTGGGAACAGAGAAGGCGAAGGTCGAGATGCCGTCAAAGGTGGTGTTTGAGGACGTGTCGCTCGGCGTGGATGCCGGCGACCGCATCGGCGTCGTTGGGGCGAACGGCGACGGCAAATCAACGCTGCTGCGGCTGCTTTCGGGTGCGATTGAGCCGGATACGGGCCGGCTCATTCGAACGAATGGCGTGCGCATTGGCATTCTTCGGCAATCAGATGCGCTGGATGATGGCGCGACGGTAATTGAGTCGGTGGTGGGAGACCGCCCTGAGTACGAGTGGGCGTCTGATCCTAGTGTGCGCGATGTGCTCGACGGCCTTCTGGGCGATATTGGTTTCGATGCTTGCATTGGATCGCTTTCGGGTGGCCAACGCCGTCGTGTCGACCTTGCGCGCGTGCTGGCGCAAGACTGGGACGTGGTCATGCTTGACGAGCCGACCAACCATTTGGACATGGCTACCATCACGTGGCTTGCTGGCCATGTGCGCACGCGATGGAAGACGGGGCAGGGCGCGCTTTTGGCGGTCAGCCACGACCGGTGGTTTCTCGACGAGGTCTGCAATGCCATGTGGGAGGTGCATGACGGGCGCGTTGATGCCTTTGAGGGCGGCTTTTCGGCCTATGTGATGCAGCGGGTTGAGCGCCAGCGCCAAGCCATGGTGGCCGAGCAGAAGCGGCAGAACCTGCTGCGTCGCGAGCTTGCGTGGCTCTCTCGCGGGGCGCGGGC
>CAJUFC010000103.1 GCA_910585565.1 uncultured Eggerthellaceae bacterium
CCCCGGCCCCCGGAGCCGCAGGTCCCGCGAGGGCGCCGAGCGAAGCGAAGGCAACGAAAGGGGCGCGACAGCGCGACGCATATATTCACGTAGGGCGTTTTGGCCGCCCGAATCGACGCTCGCGGAGACCTCCATCCTTCCCGGGCTTGAGGGGCGCTGCTTGGTAGGTGCGCGCCTCTCGGTCTCACGAGGTCAATGAAGCGAGAAGCGGCCGGGGCCGCCGGCAAGCCTGTCCCGTGCGGGCCTTGCAGGCTCCCCGCAACGGACAGGGCGCACCCGCGAGGGATGCGCCTGGCTCCAGGCTGGTGCCAAACTCCATTTGAAGCGACGACAACGAGGGTGTGCCCCAAAGGGTGCACCCTTTTTTTCATGAGGCGGCAGCGCTTAGGCGAGCGGGATGTGCGCCGTGAATGTCGTCAGGCCATCGGACGTGCTGCCTTCCGTGCTGGTTGCCGCTAGGGTGCCGTGGCACTCGTGGACGATGGAGCGGGCGATGGCGAGGCCGAGACCGTGGCCTTCGTGGGAGGTGCGCGCGGCGTCAGCGCGATAGAAGCGGTCGAAGATCGATTCTATCTGCTCGGGAGGGATGGGCTTGCCGGTGTTGGACACGGCGAGCACCGCTGCGTCGTTCGCTGCATGCACCCTCATGGCCACGCTGCCTTTCTCGTCTGTATACTTGCAGGCATTGTCCAAGAGAATCTGCAGCAGCCGTCGCATGCTCTCTTCCGGCGCGTGCACGATGACGTTCTCGGCGATGTCTCCGGTCAGGGTCAGCTCTCGCTCGTAGGCGACAGATTCGAACTGCAGAAGCTCGGCGGTGGCGATGCGTGCGAGGTCGCAGGAGCGCACGTCCTCGGCAGTCGCCTCGGCTGCGGCGTCCGCGTCTGTCGTGCGGTCCCGCCTAGTCGCGTCCCTCCCTTCGGCCTCATCAAAGCGCGCGAGGGCCAGCATGTCGTTCACCATCGATCGCATGCTCTCGGCCTCCTCGCGCGTGCTTTCTACCCATTGGCGCTGGCTGGCCACACTGCGCTCGGGCTCTTCCAGCATGATGGCGGTGTTGGCCAGGATGACCGTGATGGGCGTCTTGAGGTCGTGGGACGCGTCCGCCACGAACTGCCGCTGCTGGCGCCATGCGCGCTGGACCGGCTCTAAGGCCCACTGGGAGAAGCGAACGCTGATGACGAGCAGAATGCCGAGGGCTGCGAGCTGTATGCCAGCCAGCACGAGCGCCAGACGCTGCCAGCCGTTGACGTAGGCGTCTTCGACGAGGGCGACGTAGGTGATGCCGCGCACGGCGCGCTTCTCGTAGAAGAGGCCAAGCGATCCCAGGTTGCGCGTGCCTTCGGGGGCGGCAGCGAGCGCGCCTTCGGCGGCAGCAAGCGTTTCGTCCGAGAGATAGGCGGTCGCGCGGGTGGGGATGAGCTGCAACGCCCCTGCGTCCATGCGGTAGACGGCAACGGGGATGCTGGGCTCGGGCTCGGGGCCGCCGATGAGCGGCGGCGCGGCTTCGCTGGCACTGCCGGAGCGCTCGCCGTTGGGCGGTGCGGACGGAAGGGGGCCGTCCAGGAGTGATGTGCCCTCGGGCGCGAGCGCGCCTTCGAGGGGCAGGTGCTCTTCGTCGGCTGCATGGGCTATGGCGCGGTCGAGCACGGCAGCGACGACATCGACGCTTTGGTGGTAGTCGATGGCGCACGCAGCCACGCAGACTGCTGTCAGCAGCACCGCTGCGACGCCCATGATGAGGGCGACGAACTTGATGCGCAGCTTTCTCAGCACGGCGTGTCTCCTGCAGGTCGGCTGCTCGTTGGGGCGGCTGTCGCGTTCGATCCACGAGCCTTGCTCGCTTTGTCGGTCGCTGGGGCGTTGGCGGCCCATCTCAGCGCGTATCCCGTCTTGCGCTCGAGCCGAATCTCGGTGCGCGAACCCAAGAATGCAAGCTTTTTGCGCAGCATCGACACGTATGCCTCCATGTTGTTGTCGACGACTGCTGCCCCTTGGTCCCAGACGGTCTCGGCAATCGCGCGCTTTGTCACGACGCGTCCGAAGTTGGACAGCAGGAGGTCTGCCAACAGCAGCTCTTTGTGGCTGAGGGTGATGGCCTCGGATGCGCAGGCGAGGTCGTGGGTTTCGCGATTGAGCACGAGGTCGGCTGCGCATACCGCGTCTGCGGGGGACTGGGCCTTGCGGCGCGTCAGCGCGCGCAGGCGAGCGCGCAGCTCGCCTGGCGAAAACGGCTTGGTCATGTAGGCGTCGGCGCCGCTGTCGAGGCCGAGAATCTTGTCGGGCGTGGCGTCGCGCGCCGTCAGCATCAAAATGGGCGCGTCAACGCCGTCTTTGCGCAGCCGCCGTACGGCGTGGATGCCGTCGACCTTTGGCAGCATGATGTCGAAGATGATCGCGTCGTAGCGGCCGGCTTTCGCGAAAGAGAGGCCAGCCTCCCCGTCATGGACGACGTCGCATTCGTAGCCTTCGCGGGCGAGGATGTGCGCGAGCGCTGATGCCAAGTGCCGGTCGTCCTCTACGATCAGTGCCTGCATGGGCCCTCCTGCCAACGCTCGTCTGCGGGCGCGCGGGCGCGTGCGCTCCCGTGCATCAGGTTCATTGTGCAGGTGCGCTCTGAAATTAGCCTGAAGATGGTCGCAGGCTTTCAGAGTGATTTCAGAGCGCGGTTCTAGCATGCCGCCCATGATAGGGCATCGGCGCATCTGTGGGGGCGCGCTGGGTGCGAGGCGCGGCAGGAAGGCATGCGATGGCGACGTTCGAAGAGACGTTTCGACGCAAGGAGAAGAAATACCGTCTAGATGCGGGACAGCTGGCGTTGCTTGAGAGATGCGTCGCTGGCCACATGCGGCCGGATGCGTTCTTTCGCTCGTGCGTGCGCAGCCTGTACTACGACACGCCTGAGCGCGACCTCATCGAGCGCTCGCTTGCGCGGCCTGCCTACAAGGAAAAGCTGCGCCTGCGCTGGTACGAGCCTGTGGCTGCATCGGCAGGCGGATTTGGTGGTGCCGGAGCAGCGCCGGGTGATGCCGCGCCGGCCATGGGTGCGGGCGTCGCGCCGGCTGCGGCTCTTGCGTTGCCCGTGTTCGTCGAGCTGAAGAAGAAGCACGAGGGCATCGTGTACAAGCGGCGCATTTCCCTC
>CAJUFC010000104.1 GCA_910585565.1 uncultured Eggerthellaceae bacterium
CAAGCGCGCTACCAAACTGCGCCACGTCCCGAGGCGATTCGCTATTCTAGCAGATTAGTTGCTCCTTCATAGAGCTCAGTGCGCAGGCGCGATGGGAAATCTTGTTCTTCTCGCTTTGCGGGACCTCGGCAAACGTCTTTTCGCCGCCATAGGCATCCGGCAAGAACAGCGGGTCGTAGCCAAAGCCCTCGCATCCTCGCTCCTCGCGTCCGATCCTGCCCTCGACCGTGCCGCGGGACACCTTCTCAGTGCCGTCCTCGCCAACGAACACCATCGTGCAGACGAAGCGCGCCGTTCTCTCGGCATCCGGCACGCCAGCCAGCTTCTCCAGCAAAAGCGCGTTGTTTGCCGCATCGTTGCCGTCCTCGCCCGCAAAGCGCGCCGAGAACACGCCGGGTGCGCCATCAAGCGCATCCACCTCAAGCCCCGAGTCGTCCGCAAGCGATGCGCATCCGCCGCTCGCCTCATGGGCCGCTCGCGCCTTGATGCGCGCGTTGCCCACGAACGTGTCGGCGTCCTCGGCAGGGTCAGACGCGATGCCGGCCTCGGCAAGCGTCACGAACTCCCAGCCATCCATGTCCAGCATGTGTGCGATTTCGTCCGCCTTGTGGGCGTTGTTCGTCGCGACTATCACTCGTTTCATGAAAGCGTCCCTCTCCTTCGCGGGCCAATGCCGTTTGCAGCCGCGCAGCCGTCACCTCTTTGCGCCCTGCATGCCTACGTCCTGCCACAGCCCCAGATGGGCCACGCTCCCAATCGCGTCTCCCATGACCAAGCCGCCAAACGTCTGGAAGTCCTCGGCTTGCGCGCCCGTCACGTGGTACTCGCGCGTGGCACGCCCCGACTGCGACAGCTCGCCGCGGCGCGCCAGTATCTCGCGTACCTCTTTGGCCGTCTCCTCAGCCGAGGATACGAGCGTGACGGCGTCCCCCACACCAGCCTGCACGAGCGGCTGGATGAGCGGGAAGTGGGTGCAGCCCATGACGAGCGTGTCGATGCCGCCGGCGCGCAAAGGCGCCATATAGTCCTCCGCGATGCGCTGGTATACCACGCTCGAGTCGCAATCGAGCACCCCGCGATGCGACACGATGAGCGACGACGCGCCTGCGCACGCACGCGCATCGGCAGCGCGCGCGTCAGGAGCCGCCCGGAACTGCAAGCCCGCCTCGGCGATGTCGACGAGCTGGGGTGTCGCCACCGACAAGACGTCGATGCCAGCATCCAGATTGTGTATCGCACGTGCATAGGCGCCGGTGTCGATGGTGCCCTGCGTGGCGATGACGCCCACGCGCCGGTTGCGCGTCACGTGAACGGCCGCTCGCGAGCCCGGCTCGACGACGCCGATGATGGGAACGCCGCAGGCACACTGGGCGGCCTTGAGACCGGCTGCGGTCGCCGTGTTGCAGGCGATGACGATGAGCTTGCACCCACGCTCGACCAGCCAATCGCAGATGGCGAGCACAAACGCGCGCACCTCGTCCAAGTCGCGCGGCCCGTATGGGAAGTGGGCGGTATCCCCTACGAAGACGGTCGACTCGCTCGGCATGAG
>CAJUFC010000105.1 GCA_910585565.1 uncultured Eggerthellaceae bacterium
AGCGCCGTCACGTCGCCGTCGTTGGCCACGACGAGCGGCACATCCCCGATCTCGGCGCCCGCGCGGTCGTAGATGGACTTCACATATTCGCGCTGGTCGCGCGGCACCTTGATGAACAGCGAGGCCACCATGGGCGAGTTGCCGACGAACGTGCCCGCCGAGGACACGCCGATGGCGTCCACGCGCGGCATCTTGGAGGCGGCCGTCTTGAATGCCTCGACGATCTCGTTGAAGTGATACTCGGGATCCTCGGTCACCTTGGGGTACCACACGACCTCTTCGGAATAGACCGCCTCGCCATCGATGACGGCAGACACCTTGCGGTCCGAGCCGCCTGCGTCAAAGCCGATGCGGCAGCCTTCCAGGTGGCCGCCGATGGCCTTGGCAGACTCGTTGGCGGCAGGGAAGCCCTCGCGCGACACGGCGATGACCTCAAGCGGACGCTCGTAGACGTCGCCGACGAACCCATAGTCGAAGGCGCGCGAGCCCCAGGGGGCGTACATGTCGGCGAGCATCGCGGCGATGTCGTCGCAGCCGGTCACGTAGACGCGGAACCCACCGATGCTCCACAGCTCGAACTTGATGAGGCGCTCGACATAGCGCAGATTGGCATCAAAGGACTCCGGGCCGCGAATGGCGCTCTCGCGAACGGAGATGAGCCCGTCCTCGCGCTCGACGGCAATGGCGATGGGATGCGTGGCGCCCTTGAGGTATTCGCGCATCCATACCCCAAAGGGCACGAACTGCTCGTCGAGCACCGGCATGTTCTTGATGTCGTAGTCAATCCCGAGATATCTCATTTACTCGTCTCCAATCAGCTCGGTGAGCACCTGTTCGGTCATGATGAGGGCGCGCTCCACATGGAAGGGACCCTTGAACGTAGAGCCCTTGGTGGGGGGCATGGTCGGCAATCCATCGCGCCTCAGATATCCGTACCACTCGCCATACTCGTCGTCGACGAAGTGAGCCTTGCAGTAGTCGATGGTCTTCTCCAGCCAGGTGAGGAAGTAGGGGTCGTGCGTGTCGCGGTATGCCTTTGAGGCAGCGATCATGATCTCGTTGTGAGGCCACCACAGCTTCATGTCGTGCTCGTAGGCCTCGGTCGGCTTGCCGCAGGCATCGATGAAGTAGAGGAGCCCCCCGTATTCCTTGTCCCAGCCAGCCTCGATGGCGAGGCGGAATATCTGCTCGGCTGCCTGGTGCAGCGCATCGTCTTGGCGGTAGTTGGCCTCGTCCATCATAAACCAGCTGCACTCGATGTCATGACCTGGGTTCACGACGCGGCCGGCCGTGTAGTCGAGCTCTGGCTCGCCCTCAAGGTTGACGCTTTCCAGCGTGCAGCCCAGCTCGGGGCGGTAGTGCTCGTTCACGATGCGCTCGGTGCACTCGCGCGCATGGCGGTCGTACTCCTCGGTGTGCTTTGGGTCCACCCGGCGCATGATGGAAATGATGTTGAGGAAGATCATCGGGTCGCCCAAGGCGCGCCCGGCCCTGGTTGCAGGGATGGTCTTGGGGCCGAGGCCGGTCGGGTCCTCGATGAGGCCGTTGTTGAGGTCGTAGATGAGCTGATAGGCGCGCCGTGCGCGCTCAAGATGCTCAGCCTCGCCCGTGACGCCGTAGTATTCGGCATTGCCGATGCAATAGAAGCCCTCGGAGAAGTTGTAGCGGCGCTGGCGCAAGGGGCGCCCGTCGGCTGTCACGGTGAAGTAGAGGCGTCCGCCCGCGTCGCGGTTGACGCAGTGGTCCTCGAGGAAGTCGAGGCAGCTCTTTGCGGCTTCCAGCCACTCGGGACGCGTGCCGTACACGTGGCACAGATACGAGAACGTCCAGGCGCATCTGCCCTGCATCCACACGCTCTTGTCGGTCGAGTAGACGTCGCCTTCGCGGTCGAGGCAGGTGTAGACGCCGCCATTGACCGGGTCCATGCCGTGCTCGAGCCAAAAGCCGACGCACGTCTCAAGCTGGTCTCGACACCAATCGCGCATGCCTTTCAGCGCATCGTTGTCTCCCAATGGTCTCTCCTTCGAACGGAATGTCTGATTCTGTAGGCAAAGGGGAGGGAAGGGGCAAAGCTCCCTCCCCTCAGGTTCGTTGATGGGACGCGCCCGTGCGCCTTACGCCCAGCCCTCGCGGATGGGGGCGTCCGGGTCGATGACGCCACAGCCGCGCAGCACGTTGGCGATGGCCTTCACGTCTTCGCCGATGAGCGCCTGCACGGGCTCGCGCATCTGGTTCGTGTTGTAGACGCCCATCTGCCAGAGCGCCGTCTTGAAGGCGCCCACGCCCGCGCCGAAGCCAACGGTGGCCGTCACGCGGCGCGTCATCATCATGAGGCGGGCAAGGTGGTCTTGCAGCTCGGCCACGCGCTCCCAGTCGCCTGCCTGGGCGGCGTTCCACTGCTCGACATAGCTGACCGGGTCGATGTTTGCCAGGCCAGGGACCGAGCCGTCGGCACCGCCGAGGTAGGCGCCGTCGACGACGACCTCATGCCCGGTCAGAAGCTGCATGGGATGCCCGGCGTCGCGGTTCTCGATCAAAAGCCAACGGAACGCGACGTCGTCGCCAGAGGAGTCCTTGACGCCTTGAAGGACGCCCTCTTTGCCGAGCTGGAGCAGCATGTTGCCGTCCAGCTTGGTGTGAACGCAGGCGGGCAGGTCGTAGGCGAACAGCGGCAGGTCGGTCGCTTGGCGTATCTGACGGAAGTGGCGCTCGTTCTCATAGGGGCCGCCCAGCGCGTAGAACGGGGCCGTGGCCACGAGGGCATCCACGTCGTACTTCGACACGCGCTTGGCCTGATCGATGACGCGGTTGGTCTCGATGTCGATGATGCCGACGAGCACCGGCACGCGGTGGTCGACGATGGCCAGCGCCTCGACGAGGATCTGCTTGCGCTCCTCGTCGGTGACGAACGCCACCTCGCCTGACGAACCGAGGAAGAACAGCCCGTGGACGCCAGCATCAATCATGCGGTTGATGCTCAGCTCGAACGCAGGCAAATCGAGCGATCGGTCAGCCTTGAGCGGGATGATGACCGGTGGGATCACTCCGCTGAACTTGCTTAGATCCATGATGTGGGCCCCTTTCGAAGAGCTTCTTCAGAGAAATTCCGATGAGGGTAATTGTAAGCAAAATGAAAAAGGGCCGACACGTTGAACTAGACCCCAAAAGTGGGACGGTTAAATAAAGCTCTCAAGCGGCCCTCATCGAATGGCTCCGGTACTGCACCGGGGCCATTCCTTTCAATCGGGCTTGG
>CAJUFC010000106.1 GCA_910585565.1 uncultured Eggerthellaceae bacterium
AGGCTTGGAGTTGTTGACCGGCTTGGAGCTGCTGCCGCCCCCGCCACCGTTGGAGCTGCCGCTGCCGCCACCGCCGCTGTTGGAGCTGCTGGCTGCTGCCGCTGCAGCTGCCGCAGCCGCGGCTTCTGCCTGGCGGCGCCTCTCGGCCTCGCGCGCCTCCTCTTCCTGGCGCAGAAGCTCGGCGGCCTCGGCGGACAGTGCCGCGTGAGTCGCTTCCATCTGGGCCACAAGCGCCTCGGCCTCGTTCTTCACGCTCTCGGCCTTGCGCGCCTCCTCGGCAGCGCGGGCCTCCTCCTGCTCGTAGACGGCCTTCTGCGCCTCCACCTCAGCGCGCAGCGCCTTGGTGTCCTCAACCATCTTGGCGTCGTTCTCGTTCATGGAGTTGAGCACGCCCCAGTTCGTCGTGAACGCCTTGAACGACGTCGCGCCGAGGAGCAAGTCGATGAACGAGTAGGAGCCTGTGCGGTACATGCTGCGGGCGCGGGTGCCCAGCTGGTCTTGCAGCCCCGAGATCTGGCTGTTAGCCTCGTCGATGCGGTTTTGCGCATCGTCCATGTTGGACTGGGCCTCTTCTTGCTGCTCGAGGGCCGTATAGTAGTCAGCCGAGGCGACGTCCAGCTTCTCTTGCATCGCATTCAGCTTGTCGAGCGCAGCGGCGGCCTCGGCCTGCTTCTCAGCAGCCGTGACAGCGTATGCGCTGGTAGGGTTGTAAGCAGAAAGAGCGCAGGCAGCGCCAAGGGTAGCGGCTCCGCCAATGAAAGAACGTCTGCTTAGAGCGGGTGTATGCTCACTCATTAGTTGGATGACCTCCTGGATTGAGCATGTGGTAGGTTCGCAAACATAAGCAAAGATGATACCACTTTATGCCGGCAGTTCAACGATTAGAACCTTACAAAAATCATGTTCGGGTAGACGGCACCGACCTGGACCGGCTTGCGAGAATTGGGCGCGTGGATCATCTGGCCATCGCCGATGTAGATGCCGCAGTGCTCCCAGTTGACGCAGATGTCGCCCGGCTGCGGGTCGGTGACGCGCGTCCAGTAGTAGAACGTATAGGTGGTGCCGAGGCGCCTGCCGTACTGGCCGCACAAGCAATAGCTCACCAGGCCCGAGCAGTCGAACGTGTCAGGGCCGCAAGCCCCCCAGACGTACTTCTTGCCGATCTCGCCATAGGCGCGCTCGACGACGAGCTCGCCCGGCACGAACTGCTTTTTCGTGTTGTCGATGTTGGTGTTGGCGCGCGGCGCCCCGGAAGGCTGCGTGGAAAAGCTGCCCGTGTTGAGCAGCTGCTGCGTCTGGGCGAGCATCTCCGCCTCGTGCGCGGCCTCCTCTTGCTCCAAGAGCTCGGCGGCCTCGGCTGACAGCCTCGTGTGGGTGGCCGTCATGTCGTCGACGAGCTTCTGCGCGTCGATCTGCATCTGGTACGTATCTTCGGCCAGCTGCTGCGCGCGCTGCTGCTTGCCCTCGAACGCCGCCTTCTCAGACGCCATGCGGTCGCGCAGCTGCTTTACCTGCTCCACCGTCTCGGCGTCGCTCTCGCTCATGTCGTTGAGGAGGTTCCAGTTGGTGGCAAACGCCTTGAACGTCGTGGAGCCGACCAAAAGATCGATGAACGAGGCCGACCCGGTGCGATACATGCTGCGCGCACGATTGCTCAGGCGCTCTTGCAGCTCCTCGATGCGCCCGTTGACCTGGTCCATGCGAAACTCGATCTCCCACATGGCCTGCTTGGTCTCTTCGAGCTCGATCATCGCCTCGCCATACTCTGCCGCGCGGGCGTCCAGGTCGCTTTGCAGCTGCTGCAGCTTCTGGAAGGCCGCCTGGGCCTCGGCCTGCTTCTCGTCAGACGGCGCCGCGAACGCCTGCATGGTGCCGACGGGGGCAGCCACGGCGCATGCGCCCAGCGTCCCGAGCACGCATACAAAGCTACGCCTGCTCAATGCGGGCACTGTCGTCAGCTGTTCGTCCCTGTCAGAAATCGCGAGCCTCGATCGGTATAGATGCCTATCAATGTGAGTGTGCATGATAGCACGCGCCCAGCACGTGCGCAAAGCACACGAAACAATGCACAAATAATTCAATTCGACGGAAGCGGCGACGGAGCAGGGTCAATGCGGCGGCGATGAAGCGATGCGGCGTGCAGCGAGCGATGCGACAGCGCCAAGAGGGCGGCCCCTCGGCCTGGAGATGTGCGCCTCCCCCTACAGGTTCTCGCGCACCCAGGCGATGTCGCCCGAGATGGCCGCGATGAGCTCGTCGGTGGACGCGAAGGTCTGCATGGGACGCAGCCAATGGACGAACTCCACCTCGAGAGGCAGCCCATAGAGGGCGTCCCCCGCGCAATCCAGCCCGAGGATGTGCACCTCCACGTTTGCTTTCGTCTCCTCGGCGAACATCGGCGAGACGCCAACGGAGATGGCCGCCTTGTTGCGATGGCCCTCGACGAGCGCGTATCCGCCATACACCCCGTCGGCAAGGACCATCCGCGCAGGCGGTATCTCGAGGTTCGCCGTGCGGATGCCGAACTCCCTGCCCTGCTGGCGCCCTGGCGCCACCACGCCGCGAACCGCATAGTGGTGTCCCAGCAGCCGGTTCGCCTCATCCACGTCACCTTCCTGCAAGAGCGCGCGGATGCGCGTGGAGGTGATGGGGGCAGCGCCATCGGCGAGCAAGGGGCGGGCCTCTACCCGCATGCCATGGGCATCCCCCCACGCCTTGAGCGCACCCACGTCCCCTGCCGCCTGGGCCCCGAACCGGAAGTCGGCGCCCACCGTCAGGCTCGCGGGCACCGACTGCCCGAACACGGCATCGAGAAACTCCTCGGGCGCCAGCCTGGCAAACTCAGGGGTGAAGGGGATGACCACGACGCCATCCACGTACCCCATGTTCGCCACCGCCTCGATGCGCTGGTCATCGTCCATGAGCTTCAGGAGGCTTTCGCGCCCCAGCACC
>CAJUFC010000107.1 GCA_910585565.1 uncultured Eggerthellaceae bacterium
CCAAGAACATGAACGAGCCGATGGGCTTCTCCGGATCAGCCAGCCCCGCGCGCGAGCGGCGGATGGCACCCGCCACCACGTTGATGGCTTCGTCCTGGCCGACGACGCGCTCTTTCAGCACCTCTTCCAGATCGACGAGCTTTTCCATCTCGCCCTGCATCATCTTCGTGACCGGAATGCCCGTCCACGTCGATACCACCTGGGCAATCTCGTCTTCGGAGACCTCCTCTTTCAGGATGGCGCCCTCGTCTTGGTTGGCCTTGAGGCGCTCTTCGGCCTCGTGCAGCTGCTGCTGCAGCTCGGGAATGCGCGCATAGCGTATCTCGGAAGCCAGCATGAGGTCGCCTTCGCGCGTCGCGCGCTCCTCTTCCAGCTGAGCCGCATCCAACTCGGCCTTGAGGTTCTGCACGCCGACGATGACGTCCTTCTCGTTCTGCCATGCGGCCTTCTGCGCATCGAGGGTTGCCTGCGCGTCCGCGATGTCGCGCCGCAGCTTCTCTAGCCGCTCCTTCGACACCGCGTCGGACTCCTTCATGAGGGCCTGCTCTTCGATCTGCATCTGCGTCAGGTGTCGCTCGGCTGCGTCCACCTCTTCGGGCATCGAGTCGATCTCGATGCGCAGGCGGCTGGCCGCCTCGTCCATGAGGTCGATTGCCTTGTCAGGCAGGAAGCGGTCGGAGATGTAGCGGTCAGACAGCTCTGCCGACGCCACGATGGCGCCGTCAGTGATGCGCACGCCGTGGTGAATCTCGTACTTCTCCTTGAGGCCGCGCAAGATGGCGATGGTGTCCTCGACGGTGGGCTCGCTCACGAGCACGGGCTGGAACCTACGCTCGAGGGCTGCGTCCTTCTCCACGTACTTGCGATACTCGTCCAGCGTCGTGGCGCCAATGGCATGCAGCTCGCCGCGCGCAAGCGCCGGCTTGAGCATGTTGCCCGCATCCAGCGACGAGTCGCCGCCGGCTCCGGCGCCGACAATGGTGTGCAGCTCGTCGATGAACAGGATGATGTTGCCACCAGCCTCCTTCACCTCGCGCAACACCGCCTTGAGGCGATCTTCGAACTCGCCGCGGTACTTCGCGCCCGCCATCATCGCGCCCAAATCGAGCGAGATGATCTCGCGATCTTGCAACGACGAGGGCACGTCCCCGGCGACGATGCGCTGGGCCAGCCCCTCGACGATGGCCGTCTTGCCGGTGCCCGGCTCGCCGATGAGCACGGGGTTGTTCTTGGTGCGCCGCGACAGCACCTGTATCGTGCGCCTGATTTCCTCAGAGCGCCCGATGACCGGATCGAGCTTGCCCTCGCGCGCCTGCTGCGTGAGGTTTTGCCCGTACTGCTCCAACGCCTCGAACTGCGTCTTGTCGGTCTGCGACGTGACGCGCGTGTCGCCGCGCAGCGCCTCGTAGGCCGCCTCGATGTTCTTGCGCGTGATGCCGGCGGTGGCCAAGAGGCGCCCCGCGGCATCCTTGTCCTCCGACAGCGCTATCAGGATGTGCTCGCTCGTGACGTACGAGTCGCCCAGCTTGCCTGCGATCTTCTCGGCGCTCTCAATCGTCTTGACGAAAGCCTGCGAGGGCGCCGCCATCGGCATCGCCGAGCCCGTAATCTTGGGCAACTTGGCAATGTCGTCAGCAACGTTCTGCGACAGGAACACCGGGTCAGCGCCGATGCGCTTGATGATGGCCGCAATGTTGTTCTCGTCTGCGTCCAGCAGTGCCTTCAGCAGATGCAGCGGCTCGATCATCGCTGAGTCAGCGTCACTGGCCACACCCATCGCGTTTTGCACGGCCTCTTGCGCCGTGACTGCCAGTTTGTTCAGATTCAAGGTTCGTCACCTTCTTTTCGTTCTCGCTCATTCTGCAAGCGTCATTTCGACCGGAGCAGCGAAGCCGCACAGTGGAGAAATCTAGCAGCGATGACGCACGATGATGGCGCGTTCCTCTGCACCGGTGCGCACGATCGTCGTCGTGCCCTCGCGCGCGGTGACCTCGTGCAAGCGATCGGCCAAGCGACGCACGCGCTTGTGCAGGTCGCTCGCTTCGGCCAGGCTCTCGTCCAGCCGCGACTGCAGGTCGATGATCCGCATGACGCCGGCCAAATTGATGCCTTCCTCGGTTAGCTCGTTGATCAAATGAAGTCGATTGATGTCGGCCTGCGAATACATGCGCGTGCCGCCACTGGTGCGCTGCGGAGCGATGAGGCCTTTCTGTTCATAGGCCCGCAGCGTCTGCGGATGCACGCCAGCCAGCTCGGCCGCCACGCCGATCATGTACAGGGGACGGTTGAGGTCTTCGAGGTGGCTGTGGGCGCTGGCGTAGCCGCCAGCCCCGTAGCCGCCTATGCCCCCGTGCATGCCGTCGGCGCCCGCACGGCCTACCATGGCCGTTCCGTTTTCGGCGTAGCTGCCGAAAACGCCTCCATGGCTGCCTTCTGCTCGTCGTTCATGTCCGTCGGCACCTTGACGTTGACCTTGATCTTGAGGTCGCCGCGCGCATCCGAGCCTTTGCTCTTCACGTCACGCGCGCCCTTGCCCTTGATGTTCAAGATGCGCCCGTCCTGCGTGCCGGCCGGCACCTTGACCTTGACCTTGGTGCCGTCAGGGGCCGGAACGACGATGCTCGTCCCCAGCGCCGCCTCAGCGACGCTGATCGGCAAATCAACGATGACGTCAGCCTTGTCGCGTCGGTAGTAGGGGTGCTCGGTGATGTGCGTCGTGATGAGCAGGTCGCCCGCCTCGCCGCCGTTCTCACCAGGCGCGCCCTTGCCCTTGTAGCGCAGCCGACCGCCGTCGCGCGCACCCTCGGGCACCTTGACGTCGATGGTCTCGGACTCGCTCTTGCCGGGCACGCGCACGGTCACGCGCTTCGTCGTGCCCTTGAACGCCTCGTCGAACGTGACGTCCAGCGTGACGCTCATGTCTTGGCCACGCTGCTTCTTGTTCGCGCCGAAGTCCCAGTCGCTGCCAAACGCGCCGTTGCCGCTGCGGATGGAATCAAGGATGTCCGACCAGTCGATGCCGCCAAAGCCGCCACCGCCGCCGCCCGAGGTGTAGGTGTAGGTGCCGCCGTTGCCGCCACCAAAGATGTCCTCGTAGTTGAAGCCGGCGCCTTGGCCGCCCGCGCCGCCCCACGGAATCTGGTTCTCGTTGGCGGTGCCGTACTGGTCATACAGCTGGCGCTTCTTGTCGTCAGAGAGCACTTCGTATGCTTCGTTGATCTCCTTGAACTTGGCCTCGTCGCCTCCCGCATCGGGATGATGCGTACGCGCGAGCTTGCGAAACGCCTTTTTGATCTCGTCTGCCGAGGCGGTGCGAGACACGCCCAGTGTCTTGTAATAATCTGGTGTTGCAGTCGTAGCCATACAAGCACCACCTCACTTTCTTATATCGGAAATCCTACTCGTCGTCGACAACCCTCTTTGGGCCGCCAGCGGTGATGGTCACCATCGCCGGCCTCAGCACCTTCGTGCCGATCTTGTAGCCCTTCTGGTACACGTCAGCCACCGTCTCCTCGGGAACCGATGCGTCGTCCACCGTGCCGACCGCCTGGGCTTCCAGAGCCTCGAACGGCTCGCCCGCCGGATCGATCACCTCGACGCCGTCCTTCTTGAGGGTGTCGACGAACTTCGCCAGCACCGCCTCGACCCCACCCAGAAGCCCGGTCTCACCGTTCTTCTGTGCATAGTCGATCGAGCGCTCCAAGTCGTCGATGACGGGAATCAGGCTGGACACCAGCTTTTCGGCCGCCAGGGCCTTCTGCGTGGCAGCCTGCTCCTTCTGGCGGCGCCGATAGGTGTCCCACTCGGCATGCAGACGGACATACTTGTCCTTCCACTCTGCCGCCTCCTTTTGGGCGTCGGTGGCTGTTGCTTCGGCTCGCACCTCGTCCATCGCGTTGTCGACGACTGCCGCAGCCTCGGCCTCCAGCACCGCATCCAGCACGTCCTCGGAAGGGTCAGCGCCACTCTGCGCACCCGCCGCCTTGTCGGCAGCGTCCGCAGCGGCGCCCTTCCCTGAGGGTTCTTGGCCAGCAACCGCGTCGGCAGCCTCCTCGTTGGCCTGGGGAGAGGACTCCGCCGAAGCGGAGCCCTCGTCATGCATCGTATTCCATGCGTCGCCGTTGCCGGGAGCCGTCGCGGAAGTGGCCTCGTCCTTGTTCGGATGAGTCATGGCTACTTCCTCTCTTCTTCCTCGTCGTCAACGACCTCGTAGTCAGCCTCGAGCGTGTCGTCGGCCGGTGCAGTCTCAGCCGCTGCCGCGCCTGCGCCTGCTTGTGCGCCCTCGGTCGAGTAGACGACTTCGGCCAGCTTGTAGCCTGCCTGCTGCATGCGCTCGGTCGCTGCCTTGATGGCCTCGAGGTCGGTGCCCTCAAGGGCGCTCTTCGCCTCGGCGATGGCGCTCTCGGCCTCGGTCTTTGCGTCGGCCGGCACCTTGTCGCCCAGCTCGTTCAGCGTCTGCTCGGTTGCGCCGATCAGGGCCTCGCAGTTGTTGCGCACCTCGACCTCTTCCTTGTGGCGCGCGTCCTCCTCGGCATGCTGCTCAGCATCCTTGACCATGCGATCGACTTCGTCGTCGCTGAGGGCCGTCGAGCCGCTGATGGTGATCTGCTGCTGCTTGCCCGTGCCCAGGTCCTTCGCCGAGACGTTCACGATGCCGTTCGCGTCGATGTCGAAGGTGACCTCGATCTGCGGCACACCGCGGCGCGCTGCCGGGATGCCGTTGAGCTGGAAGCGGCCAAGCGTCTTGTTGCCAGCTGCCATCTCGCGCTCGCCCTGCAGGACGTGGACCTCGACGGACGTCTGGTTGTCGGCAGCCGTCGAATAGATCTCAGTCTTGCGGGTCGGAATCGTAGTGTTGCGCTCGATCATCTTGGTCATGACGCCGCCCATGGTCTCGACGCCGAGGGACAGCGGGGTCACGTCGAGCAGCAGGATGCCGGTCACGTCGCCCGACAAGACGCCACCCTGGATGGCTGCGCCCATGGCCACGACCTCGTCCGGGTTCACGGACATGTTCGGCTTCTTGCCCGTCATCTTCTCGACGAGCTCCTGCACGGCCGGCATGCGCGTCGAGCCGCCCACGAGAATGACCTCGTCCAGCTCGCCGGGCTTGAGCCCTGCGTCCTTGAG
Source organism: uncultured Eggerthellaceae bacterium (assembly GCA_910585565.1). Taxonomy (GTDB): domain Bacteria; phylum Actinomycetota; class Coriobacteriia; order Coriobacteriales; family Eggerthellaceae; genus MGBC163016. The sequence continues at coordinate 5,131 of CAJUFC010000107.1, forward strand.
TGCCTGCTCGACCGGCTTCTTGCAGCGCTCCAGCAGATCCTTGGTGATGCGCTCGAACTCTGCGCGCGTCAGCGTGTAGTCCAGATGCTTGGGGCCATCAGCGCCCGCCGTGATGAACGGAAGGTTGATGTTCGTCTGCGTGGTGCTGGAAAGCTCCATCTTGGCCTTCTCAGCTGCCTCCTTGAGGCGCTGAAGGGCCATCGGGTCCTGGCGCAGGTCGATGCCGTTGTCAGCCTTGAACTTGTCAGCCATCCAATCGATGATGCGCTGGTCCCAGTCGTCGCCACCGAGGTGGTTGTCACCTGCGGTCGAAGCCACCTCGAACACGCCGTCGCCCAGCTCGAGCACGGAAACGTCGAAGGTGCCGCCGCCCAGGTCGAAGACGAGGATCTTCTCGTCGTGGTCAGCCTTGTCCAAGCCGTAGGCCAGCGCTGCTGCCGTCGGCTCGTTGATGATGCGCTCGACCTCGAGACCGGCGATCTTGCCAGCATCCTTGGTGGCCTGGCGCTGCGCGTCGTTGAAGTATGCCGGGACGGTGATGACCGCCTTGGTGATGGGCTCGCCCACCTGCTTCTCTGCGTCGGCCTTCAGCTTCTGCAGCACCATGGCGGAAATCTCCTCAGGCGTGTAGTTCTTGCCGTCGATGTCGATGACGGCGCGCCCGTCCTTGCCCTTGGCGACCTGATACGAAACGGTCTTCTGCTCCTCGGGAGTCTCGTCGAAGCTGCGGCCAATGAAGCGCTTGACGGACGAAACGGTGTTCTTCGGGTTGGTCACCGCCTGGTTCTTTGCGGCCTTGCCGACGACGCGCTCGCCGTCCTTGCGGAAGCCCTCGACAGACGGCGTGGTGCGATCGCCCTCGGCGTTCACCAGAATCTCGGGCTCAGAGCCTTCCATGACGGCCATTGCGGAGTTGGTGGTGCCCAAGTCGATGCCAAGAATCTTACCCATGAGTATTGCCTCGCTTTCGCTTTGTTCCTCGTGTCCGCTTTGCGTATGTGCCGCTTGACGGCGCCCAGACCGCCTCGTTTGCCGTGCGTCTCATGCGCGGTCAGGGCGGCACGTACCTTACAGACACATTGATAGCTGTTTAATGTGTGACTGCATAATATAATCTAAGTCTACTACTGTCAAGTTATTTTATAAAATTTTTCGTACATTTGTTTTTGCCGCGCACGACGATAACCTTATACCCGCTCACGCCACCTTTGTCCGTGCAACGAGGCAACGTCACGAGGCGTGAACGCATTCGTCACCTCATCGTTGAGCGCGCTGCGGCAGAGGATTTACGACCGCGAGACCAGTAATCAAAAAATCCCTTACTTTTGGGTACGGCTCATGCATTTCGTGTTATAAAACGCATACGAGGTAATGACGGCCAAGCGAACCCTAGCGCTGCGGCGTCATACATGCAATAGAGAGGAAGAACCATGTCGCATCCAATTATTGAGGCTGACGATTGCATCGGCTGTGGTATCTGCGTTGATGCGTGCCCGCAAGACGTCCTCGAGGTTGTCGACGGCGTCGCCGAGGTTGTGAACGAGGACTCCTGCATCGCCTGTGGCGACTGCGTCGAAGAGTGCCCGATGGGCGCAATCCCCGAGGTTGTCGAGGACTAGCGCACGCGCCTGCTCGCCCGAGCAGACACCACACTGCACCAAAAAGGCCGCCTGCGGGCGGCCTTTTGCGTCACTGGCATATGAATCCGAATGGCGCCGAAGCGCCTTGTGCAGGCGCGAGCCTGCATCGCGCCTGCTTGCCTAGCAGATGCGCGGCAGCTGCTCGCCCACCAGCATGTCCAGGATGCGCGTCGAGCCAAAGGCCGTGCGCAGAAACACCTTGGGGCCGCGCTCGTCGCTTCCCACCGGTGCCACCTCGCCGATGATGGCCGCGTCCTCGCCATACGCGCTCGCCCGCATGGCAGCCAGGGCCGCATCGGCCTCGTCGGCCGCAACGACGCACACCATCTTGCCTTCGTTGGCCACCTGCATGACGTCATAGCCCAGCATCTCGCACGCGCCCAGCACCTGCGGCTTGACCGGCACGGCTGCCTCGTCCACATAGATGTCCGTCTGCGACTGCTCGGCCAGCTCGTTCAGCGTGGACGCAAGACCGCCGCGCGTGGGGTCGCGGAAGCAGCGCGTGTGCGGGGCCGCCTCTAGCACGGCGGCGATCAGGTGGTTCAGCGGGGCAGCGTCGCTCTGGATGTCGGCTTGGAAGTTGAGGCCTTCGCGACAGCTCATGATGGTGATGCCGTGGTCGCCCAGCGTGCCGGTCACGAGCACCTTGTCGCCGGGTGCGCACCGCGCCCCGCCCAGCTCGACGCCTGGCGCAAGCACGCCAACGCCGCTAGTGTTTATATAGATGCCGTCACCGTGGCCGCGGTTCACTACCTTCGTGTCGCCGGTCACGACGCGCACGCCGGCCTCATCGGCTGCAGCGCGCATGGATGCACAAATGCGCTTGAGGTCGTCCAGCGCAAAGCCCTCTTCGAGAATCATGGAAACAGACAGCCACTGCGGCACAGCGCCGCTCGTCGCGACGTCATTCACGGTGCCGCACACCGCCAAGCGCCCAATGTCGCCGCCCGGGAAGAAGTGCGGGGTTACGACGAACGAGTCGGTAGAGAACGCCAGGCGCACGTCTGCGCCGGCAGCACCGTCGTCCGCAGCGTCGCGCCCAAGCGACAGCACCGCCGCGTCGTTCCCCTCGGCAAGCTCCGGCGACCCATACGCCTCGAAGAACACCTCGTCGATGATACGCTTCATCATCGAGCCGCCGCTGCCGTGACCCAACATCACCTGCTCTTGCTTCGTCATCTCGCCGTCTCCATCGTTGTTGTCGTCCGGCAGCCCGAAGGCGCTAGCCCTCCACAGTCGCCAGGACCAGCTTGCCGTTCTTGACGCCCTTGGTCCCCAAGATCATGTTCGCCACCGCCTGCACGAGCTCGCTCACGCCGCGGATGACGACGACCTCGAGGCACGTATGTTCGTTGACATGCACGTGCATCGTCGACACGATGCTGTCGCAATAGTCGTGCTGAATCATGTGGAGCTTGTTTTGCAGGTCCGGCGAATGGTGGTTGTACACGATGGTCAGCGTGCCCATCACCACCGTGCCCGGCAGCGACGTGCGCGACTCCACCAGCGCCTCGCGCACAAGGTCGCGCACGACTTCGCTGCGGTTCTTGGCCAGCCCGCGTCGCGCGACAAGCTGGTCAAACTCCATGAGCAGGCTCTCGGGCATCGCCACCGAGAACCGCATCAGGTCATCTGCCCGCGAGCCCTTCGTCACTAGACCAGCTCTACCGTCACGCCAGTGCCCGCCTCAGCATCGTCCTCGATAGCGTCTTTCGCCTCGTCCAGCTTGGCACGCACGTCGTCGAGCAGCGCCTGGGCCTCGTGCAGCTTCGCCGACACCGTCGCGAACCCCGCGTCACCCGCCGTGTGCGCAAGGTTGTGGGCCCAGCGCCGCTCGAGCTTGCAGTGGTCGTCGATCTGCTCGATCATCAGCTCGAGCTGTCCTGTGTTTACGCCGTTGGTGCACATCGCGTGTCTCCTTCTTTATAATACTTACTAGAGTTATAGCCGATTTGCGGCCCGTCGCAAGGTTGGGTGTGATTATTTCTGCCAATGGTAACATCTACGAATGCAACGCAGCGGGAGTGCTTGCGCTCTACGCGCCATTCGTCACAGGAAGCGCAAACGACCTGCTGGCAGTTGTCAGTGCGCATCCCCTGGCCGATGCAGCCACTGCGGCACTAGAGGCCTCGGCAGAACAGCTCGGCTTTGGTCGCAACCGCATCACGTGGGTCACGCTCGCCAGCACTGATGGGCAGCTGGGGGCACGCGAGCTGAACAGCCTCGTCGAGGGCATCGACCCCCTTGCCATCGTCGCTACCGACGATGCGGCTGCATCCCTGCTCGCCCAGGCGTTCGACTCGCCCTTGCAGCACGACGCCGCGAACCGCGCCCGGTGCCGCACCGTCGTCGCTTTCAGCGACTTTGCCGCCCTGCTGGCCGACTCCGACAGCAAGCAGCGCGCCTGGCATCTCCTCAAGAAGCTCCACTAGAGCCGGAGGCACCGACCCTGACGCCTGACGCCCGATGTCTGATGCCCGACGCCTGACGCCCGATGCTCGCTTGCCTGCGTCGAGACACGCTCCATTTGTAAACATTTTTTGAATGTCTACGATTTTCCTAGACTTTACCCTTGACGTCCAAAAATTGTTAGCCTAGGATAACTTCCATCGAAACGGCGCTACCCACGACGTTTCGACACCTCCTCTCTTTTGCATTCGGGTGGGCCGCTCCTCTCTCTCAACAATACGGCCCATCGACGAAAAGGCCCCCGCGTGGGGCCTTTTTGTTTTGCCGTATAATCGCAGGAAGCGAAATCGCCTCTAGCGAAAGGCATCATCATGTCTGAGATTCATTTCGGAACAGACGGGTGGCGCGCCATCATCGGCGAAGACTTCACCGTCCCCAACCTCGTCAAGGTCGTTGACGCGGCAGCCCGCACCTTCAAGGCAGCGGCCGTCGAGGCAGGCGCGTCCCTCGAGAACCCCGGCGTGCTCTACGTCGGGCACGACTGCCGCCAAGACGCCCACGCCTACGCCGCCCTCGCGGCCGAGGTGGCCGCCGAGCACGGCTTCCAGGTCAAGCTCACGCGCGACTATTGCCCCACCCCCACCCTGTGCTGGTCGGTCGCCCATGACGACGCGGCCGTGGGCGGCATCATGCTCACCAGCTCTCACAACCCAGCCGAATACCTCGGCGTCAAGCTGCGCATGGCCGACGGCGGCGCCTCCCCGGCCGAGTTCACCGACATCGTGGAAGCCGTCATGGACGAGGGCGGCGCGATGGACGACCCCGCCATTGCGGCGCTCGCTGCGCTCTCGATTGACGAGGTCCGCCGTGCCGTCAGCGCAGACGAGCCCATCACCTCCCTCGTTGACGTGGAGACAGCCGAGACCAAGCCCGTCGAAGTCGTCGACCTCATGACGCCGTACCTTGCCGCGCTGCGCGAGCTGGTGGATGTCGAGGCCATCCGCAACGCTGGCCTGCATGTCGTGGTCGACCCCCTCTACGGAGCTGGCCGCGACTACCTTGCCACGCTCCTACGCGACATGGGCGTCGACGTTACCGAGATCAACAACGCCTGCGACCCGACGTTCGACGGGCTGCACCCCGAGCCCATTCCGCCATGGGTCGATCGCGGCCTCGCCAAGGCGGCCGAAGTCAAGGCTGACGCGCTCTTCATCAACGACGGCGATGCCGACCGCATCGGCGCCGGCGACGCGAAGGGCAACTTCGTCAACCCGCACCGCATCATCACGCTGGTGACCAAGCATATGGCCAACCGCGGCGCCACCGGGCGCGTGGTCTCCACGGTCACGGCGTCAGCCCTGCTCGAACGCCTCTGCCGCAACCTCGGCCTCGAGTTCGTCTCCACCCCGGTCGGATTCAAGTGGATCTACGGCGAGATGGAAAAGGGCGGCGTCATGATCGGCGGCGAGGAGTCGGGCGGCATCGGGCTGCCGGGCCACGTTAAAGAACGCGACGGACTGCTGATGGCGCTCCTGCTGACCGAGATGATGGCCCAAAGCGGCAAAGACCTCGGCACGCTGGTGGCCGAGATGCTGGACGAGCTGGGCACGCTCGAGTTCGCGCGCCGCGGCCTCACCGTCACCGACGGCCAGATGGAGACGTTCCGCACCGAGACCATCCCGCACGCCAAGCCGTTCGACATTAGCGGGCGCGCCGTCACCGGCGTCGATAGGCGCGACGGCGTCAAGCTGATGCTCGAAGGCGATGCCTGGGTCATGATGCGCCCGAGCGGCACCGAGCCTTTGGTGCGCATCTACGCCGAGGCCGAGACGACCGACGAGGTCAATCGCCTCCTCGACTGGGCCGAGCAGGTCGTCCTGACGCCCGAAGCGTAATGTCATCAGAATGGCGCATATTGTCGCCAGAATGATGACAATATGCGCCATAGGTACACACAAGGTGTATAATCTTGCGTAATGGGTGCCCCGATGCACCGGGCAGCATCTTGTTTATTGAGAGCCGAATCTTATTGGGTAGTCAGATTCGGCTCTCGCTTTACAAGGACAAACGCTGTTCGTCGTCATTCTTTTCTGGCCATTACGAGACCGATGATTCCTATCATGACGAGAAACACCTCGCATACAGCAATAACGGTTTGAACGTCCATAGGCAGCTCCTCTCGTGAAGGCTGCCAGGCGCGACGAAGCACCCACGCCAGTCTATCAAGCGCAGCGGCGAGGCGCTAGGCGACGCATGTTCGCCCTAGTCCAGCTCGAGGAAGTCGGTGGCGTAGGCCAGGCGACCGAAGAACGTGATGTGGCGGGTATCGGTCTCGTCAGCGGGCACCACCGTCCAAGTGATGTCGTAGTCGTCCAGGTCGAACCCGATGCCGCCGAACAAGAGGAAGTCGTCCCCCAGGCTGAAGTTGTACAGCTTGATCTCGTCCCCGGAGAGCTCTTGCAAATCAGCATGCGTCCGCGCCGAGCCCTCGAGCTGCGTTCCTATCCCTAGGAAGAACAGTCCGTTGTTGAAAGCGAGCAGTGCCGCCAAGGCGCCGCCTGCTGCCCAGCTCCACACGTCGCGCGCCCGCATGCGCCGCGACGCCTCGCGCCACGCCACGCTCCCCTTGCACTTGAACGTCAGGAACAACGCCAGCATGGGAATCAGATAGAAGTGCGGCGAATAGCGCGCCCACCAGCTTTCCGAAACGCCCAGCATCAGCACGACGATGAACGCGGCCAGCAGCGTCGCGTAGATGACGAGCCCACGCTGTCGCTTCCACAACAGCACCGCAGACACGACGAACAGGACCAGTGCCACGATCAGCACGCTGCCGAACAGAGCGCCAAAGCCGCCGATGCGCGTGTCGTAGGTCGGGTATGTCACCATGGCCCAGTCGCCTTCGGTGATGGTGAACGGCGGCTTGAGGTCTGGGAGGTACAGCCACGGCGTGTCGGCGTAGTTCATGTTGCTCATCTCGCTGAACAGCGAGTAGAAGTTGGTGTACCACGTGGGCTTGCCGAAGAAGCCCGTGGGCGTGTTGCCGCCCATGATGTTGAGGCCGGACACCGGAGCCGGAGCCGCGGGGGCCGTCGTCGCTACGCTAGCGGCCGCGCTGCTCGCGGTGGCCGTCGTGCTGGCTGCCGCACTGGCAGCTGCATCGGCTGCTGCGCCGGTCGCACTTGCCACCGCCGCCGAGCTAGCCGAAGCAGCCGCAGCCGCGGAGCTGACCGCATCAGCCACGCTGGTCGCACCACTGCTGACGGCTGCGCTCGCCGCAGAGGCCATCGAGCCGGCAGCCTCGTCGGCGGCGCCGCTTGCAGCCGATCTGGCCGCCGCATCAACCGCGTCGCTCGCGCTGGCCTCGGGTGCCGTCGCGCTCACGGCCGGGCGCCATTCCAGCGGATACACCGGGTTGCCGTGCTCGATTGCGTTTGCCACATAGGTCGGCGCGCCCGCCCAACACGCCGCGCACACAGCCAGCGCCAGAAACACGCCGAAGCGCCCCAGCACCGGACGCCACGCCTGCTTGCCCTGCCGGCGGAAGTCCAGCACCGCCGATGCCACGAAGAACACGATGCAGAGCGCACCGCCGAACGCGAGGCCCGTGAACTTGACGTTGCCCAGCACGATCATCGAACAGATGATGGTGACCCATGCCCAGCCGCCGTGATAGCGCGACTGCCGGTCGATCATCTGCGTCAGCCCGACGACCAGGCAAAACATCATCGACGCCAAGAAGCCATCGACGTAGTACTGGAATATCTGCGTGATGGGCACCGGGCCCATCGCCAGCAGCGCCGCCACGATGAGAGCCGGCACCACGCGCTCGTCCAGCTTCTCCCGCAGATACGGAAACGCAATCGAGAACACCGCCAAGATGCCGAGGATGTTATATGCCTTGCCTGCCTCGACGTTGCCAAAAAGCGCATATGCCGACGCCGAGAAGAACCAAGTCGCCTTGCCGAAGCTGTCGATGGTCGCCGCCTTGGAGTCGGGGCCACCGCCCGAAGTGCCGTACATCACCGGCATCTGGTCCTCGGAGAAATAGCGCTCAGCCGCCGCCTGCGACGATTCCCAGATGGGGTTCCACCCCTCCTTCAGCAGGCCAATCGCCATCTTGTGGTAGGTGTTGCCGTCATAGTCGAGCGAGAAGATGACGCTGTTCGCCAGGCAGGCCACCACGATGGCCAGCGCACACAACGCACCC
>CAJUFC010000108.1 GCA_910585565.1 uncultured Eggerthellaceae bacterium
AGAGCGCCACGCTGCCGGAGACGCGCTCGGCGTCCTCGCCCGTGACGGCGTAGTTGGTGCCGGGCACGACGACGGTGAGGCGAGCTATCTGCTCGTCGGCGAAGGCACCGGGCTTCGTGACGTCGCCCTTGTCGTCCGTCTCGGCAGACGCGATCGACTCCATCTTGCCGAAGGACATCACCGTCTCGAGGGCCGCGGCGTCCACGAACGCGCCTGCCGCTATCGACTTGCACTCGAGCGGGACGCGGGCCACCACCATGGCGGGGGGCGCCCACACGAGCTCGAGGGCGTCCTCGGCGAAGGCCTCGCCGTCAGACGAAGCCTGGCCCTCGGCCGAGCGGAACAGCATGCCCGCGACCGAGGAGTAGGCGGCCTTGGCAGCTGCGCCCTCGGAGCCGGCCGTGCCGTCGCCCTCGGCAGCCGAGGCGACCTCGATCGAGGCCAGCGCCGGGAACGCCGCTGCGAGCCCCTCGATCCTCACGCTCTCCACCGCCTGCGGCAGCGTGAGCGACGTGACGCCGTCGGCCACCTGCCCCTCGGCAATCTCGACGGCCCTCACCGTCGCGGTGCCGCTGCCGTCGGTCACCGTCTCGGGCACGACGAGCGCGCCTTCGAGCGCAGCGCCGTCCTCGAACCCGACGAGCGTGGCTGCGCCGTCAGCAACCTGATAGCGGAGACCATTGTCGGTGACCTCAGTGCCGTCGGCGTCTGCGCTGCCGCTAGCGCCCCGCAACGCAACATCGCCGCCGCTCGTCGCAGGGCGGTCCGCAGGCTCGTCAGCAAACGCCGGCGAGATAGCAGCCGCAGGCACCATCGTCACCGCCAGCAGCATCGCCAGCGCGACGGAGACGAAGCGGGTCGCAGCCATCCAACCGCCCTGCACGACCTTCTCTCCTCCGTCGCGACAGGAGGCCATCTGCGGCATAGCGCCTGCCGAAACCGATGATTTTGCGAGTGCCGTCTTCGTCGAAGCACGCCAAGACGAGCACTGCATCCCTGCGCAATTTGCCCCGCTTGCATTCGATTTTTTATCATGGATAAAATTTTTGGGTACAAAAAAATTAGACCCAGGGAATGTTATTGAGCGGACCCCCCCCCGCGACGTTTTTTCGAACTTGCGTTCGCCACGTCACGGTTGGCGGATGCGCCCCGCTTGTCACTCCACATAGCGCGCATCTCAGCCTCCATCTTACGCTTCCCTACGACACGCATCACGAGACGCGAATCGACCCGACTCCGTCGGTTTTGCTAGACGTTATAAACATTCGCCATAATTTTGGCAACCCACAATTTCCAAATCCGTAACCATCTACACACAAATCCCCACAACTCACATCCTTGATGTGCTCCCATTTCGTCAATCACCGCTCGAAACAGCTTCGGGAAACACAGCCTGCAGAAAACCGCTTGTAAGGGCAAATGCCAGGGGATTCCTGCCGCGCGTCTTAACCACAACTCCTCGCTCCTCCAACTCCCTGAGATATTTCCTCGTCTGCTGCACGCCAAGTCCGACAATCTCGCACAGCATATCAAGCCTCATTGAAGATCCCACCCCAAAGGCCGCTTGCTGCACCAGCCCAAAAATCAACGCCAGTTCCTTCTCCGAATATTCGCCCGCCGCCGCCAGGTCATCTGCCTCCTGCTCGAGGAGAGCAAGCGTCTCGGTGTTGCTTTCCAACCGCTGAATCAGCCTGTCTTGTGCCATGAGGATCAACTCGTGCATGGTGATGACGAAGAAGGTAATCTCGCCATGGTTCAGAGGATTCTCGACGCTTTGAAACGCCTGATAATAACGCGATCGGTTTTCCGCCATAACGCGCGACAACGATAAAGCCGTTGGCTTTGACAGCGGCAACTCCAGAAAGAGAGACAGCAGATACCGACCCGTTCGTCCATTGCCATCATAGAACGGATGGATATACTCAAAGATGTAGTGGCCCACGAGCGCGCTATAGAGCTCTGGAATCTCTTCCGAATTTGTTATGGAGAGCATCGCTTCGAGCGCACGGACAATCTCAGACTCTGGGTATAGCCCCGTGTGGACCTGCTGCATGCCGTCGCTAACGAACACAGGATCCTTCCGAAACAGTGCGCCGTCAGGCATGACGCTCGCATCCTCGCCATCCATGATTTTGTCGTATATGGCCCGAATGTCTTCAGGCGTCTCAGGACGAGCAAAATCCCCAAACGTCAGGTCGAGATACAGTCGGGCGAACTCCCTGAACCTCTTCCTCTTTGGGTCAGCTGTGTCAAGCGACGCCAAGGTATCGTCTATCTGCTTGCGCGTGCTGTGAATGTTCTCAATACTGTTGCTCATCACCACCTCGTCGGCATGCTGTCCTCAACAGTATCAACAACGATCAGAAATGGTTTCGTTATTTATATCATTTGACGATTCATATAAATAACGATGAAATGCGTTGTCATTTATGTGCCGCGTTCCGCTCGGCGGGAGGCATACACGCCTCCCCTACAAGACGAAACCCATCTGGTTCCGCAAGGCTTGTAGGGGAGACATCTCCGATGTCTCCCGCCGGGCGAATAGCGAGGCATGTCCATAGAGCGCCACAGGCGCGACGCACACTTCGCAGCAGCGCTGCCAGTGTGGCTCTAGCTGCTGCGGACGGCGGAGTCGGGATGGATGGTCATCGATTGGAAGCGGTTTTCCATCCAGGCGTTGTCGAAATAGTGGGCATAGAAGTCCTTGATGGGCGTGTTGATGGGGTCGTTGGCCAAGCGCTCGTACCAGCAGTCCAGCGCCTGCAGCGACATGATGCAGTCAGCCGCCATCAGCAGCGTCGCCACCGTCGTAACCGAATAGCGCCACTGCCAGGGAATCCGGTCGATGAGCCACAGCATGCCGGGCAGCAGCAGCTTAATCCATCCGAGGCCCAAAATGCCCCAGGCAAGCATCGCCAAGCCGCACGTGCGTCCGCCGAACAGCGACAGAAACTGCCCGGAATAGTCCCAGGCGACCGCACCGAATGCATATTGCATGAAGAAACTCACGAACGCCTCGAACAGGCCGCCGATAAGAGCGGAAGCGAAGAATATCAGCAGCGGGTTGCTCTTGTACATGCGGTTCAAGAACAGCGTCATCAGCACGGCGCCGCAGCCGTAGATAGGGCTGAACGGCCCGAACAGCAACCCAGCACGGTCCTGCCAGTGTCCGGGATCCACGATGGCGACATGAAAGATCGACTCGATGAAGTCGCCCAGGATCGAACAGATGAAGAATATCCAAAACAGATTGAAGAAGTCGAGCTTGATATAGCCTTTGCCCGTCAGGTCGCGCCCGAGGATGCCGGCCTCTTGCTCGTGCTTGACCTCGTTGTCGCGCAGCATGCGCTGCAGCTGGCGCTCCTCGCGCAGATGCGGGTCGAGATACACCTGAAACGCCACGAGTATGATGAGGCTCACGCCGTACACGATGAGGCGCGGGTCGATGCCGAACAGCATGAGCGAGCACAGTCCGCCCACGATGATGAGAACATAGATCGCATAGATCACCAGTGCCGCATAGGTGCGCTTGCCGCACAACAGCTGGATGCCGATGACGCCAAACGCCACCGCCAGCAACACGAGGTCAATCAGACGTACCCACGTGACAACAATAGTGGAGACGCCCAGCGCATCCATGCCGCCCGAGCGGAACATGTTGATGGCAGTCCACACCGCCTCGCCCATCTCGAACAGCTCGTACGCTGAACCTATCAGGATGAGAACGCCCAGTATCTTGACCCCGATGGGCAGCTTCTTATCGGTCTCAGGGGTTGAGAGCAGCCGCTTGTACCAGCGTTCGCGCGCCTCTTTATGAGCCTCTTCGTATGACTGGCCGTATTCTTCGATCTCACGCTCGACTTTGGGGTCACCGTGAGCGACGATATCAGCTTCGTGCTGCAGGTCGCGCACAAGCTCGTCGCGTTTCTTTTCGGCCACCTCGAGCACCTTGCGGGGCTTGTGCAGCGCGCTCGGCTTGCTCTGTGCGCCTGCGTGCTCGCTCTTGCTCTTGTTGGCGCCGCGAGCGCCGTCATTCGTATTCGTCGTCTCGCTCTTGTCAGTCTTGTCGATCTTGTCGCCCATCGTTTCCCTTACCTACCAGCCTGCTTTGAGACTTCACGGCTTCGGGGAGACTTCGCTCGCAGGAGCATCGCTCATCAAGCCGATGAGCGATGCTGCCGTGAAATCCTCGAACGACATTATGCAGCAATCAGCCAACCCGGCGAGCGATGTCGCATCGCCTGCAATCTCGCTGTCATAAACGGCTAGCGTGCGGTAGCCGGCGCTCGCCAACGTGCGTATCGCGTACAGCGAGTCCTCGATGCCCCACGTGCGCTCGCGCGCAGTGCCCAGCGCCGCGCGCACCGTGTCGTACACCAGCGGCTCGCGTTTGGACGTACCCAAGTCGTCGACGGAGACGATCGCGCGCATGTACGACGCCAAACCCGCCGTCGCAAGGCCTGTGCGCAAGAGCGGTGACGGGGTCGACGAAGCCACGCCCATGGGAATGCCGCGCTCGCTCAGCTCCTGCACGAGCGCCATCACCCCCGGCTTTGGCTGCACCTCGTTGGTGTAGAACTCGAGCATGTCATGCATGATGATGTCGACGACGTCTTGGGCGGTGTCGGCCGCGCCGAAGCGCTCATGTATGTAGCGGCCGCTTTCGAGCAGGGTACCCGATGTGACGAAGTCGCGATCGGCCTCGGTGAACACGGCACCGACCCGCGCCGCCAGCCGGTCGTCCAGCGCATGCCACATTCCCATGGAGTCGAGCAGCACCCCATCGCAGTCGAACACGATGCCAAAGTCGGCCGTCATGCAGCTGTTTGCCATATCTCTGTTGTGTCCAGCGCCGCTTCGGACGAATGCAGCGTCGGCTTATTCCTCTACGCGGATGAGGCTCGGCTCGACCTCGCACAGGTCGGGTACGGCGCAAATTGCCTCGATGGCCGCCTGCACGTCGCTCTCGAGTGCCGTGTGCGTCACGTAGACGATATCGACGTTGCTGCGATCGGATTTGCCGCGCTGCGTCATCGAATGGATGCTGACGTTGTTGTCGGCGAAAATCTGCGACATGGTGGCCAGAACGCCTGGGCGGTCGGCCACCGTGAAGCGGATGTAGTACTTCATCGACAGGGTGTCGATGGTACGAATCGGCAGCTCGTCGGTGCAGGTGCAACCAACGACCGGGCCCACGCCCTGCTGGATGAGGCGCGCGAGCTCCAGCACGTCCCCCATGACGGCGCTCGCTGCGGCACCGGCGCCAGCACCCTCCCCGAAAAACATCGTCTCGCCCACGAAGTCGCCCACGACATAGATGGCGTTGAACACGCCGTTCACCGTCGCCAGCTGATGCGACTGAGGGATCATCGTCGGATGCACGCGCACGTCGATGCCGCTATCGGTGCGATGCGCAATCGCCAACAGCTTGACGGCATAGCCCATCTCGCGAGCCGCATCCAAGTCGGTTGTCGTGATGTTGGTGATGCCGCGCGTATAGACGTCGTCCATCGCCACGCGCGAGTTGAACGCGATCGAGGCGAGAATGGCGATCTTGGCCGCCGCGTCAAACCCATCGACGTCAGCGGACGGGTTTGCCTCGGCAAAGCCTTGCGCCTGCGCCTCGGCCAGCGCCTCGTCATAGGACATGCCGTTGTCGGCCATGCGCGTCAGCATGTAGTTCGTCGTGCCGTTCACGATGCCCGTAACCGACTCGATCTGGTTGGCGATGAGCGAATGCTTGAGCGGCCCGATGATGGGAATGCCACCGCCCACGCTCGCGCCGAACAGCACCGTCTTGCCAGCCGCCTCGGCAGTGTCCATAACCTCCTGGCCCGACGTCGCCATGAGCGCCTTGTTGGCCGTGACGACGTTCTTGCCTGCGCGCAATGCCTCCAGCACCACCGTCTTGGCAATCGTCGTGCCGCCAATCAGCTCAATGACGATGTCAATCGCAGGGTCGTTGATGATGTTGTGGAAGTCATCGGTGAACAGATGTCCCACGCCGTGCGCCTTCGCCTCGGCGTCGCTCAGCGAGCACACCGCCGCCAGCTCGACGTCGATGCCATAATGCCGCACGAACGCATCCCGATGCTTGTTGATGATGTCGATGCACCCGCCCCCAACCGTGCCAGTGCCGACAAGCCCAATCCTAATAGCCATGCAGTCCCTCTTTCATAAAAGTATGCCACTCATTAAAAGCGCGTCGCGCTTCGCGCTCTATTCAAACAGCGTCATCCTGAGCGAAGCGCCCCCTCAGCGTCATTTCGAGCGAGCGAAGCGAGTCGAGAAATCTAGCAACAAGAAAGCGCGCCGCCGGAATCCGTAGGCTTGCGTCGTTGCAGCCAGATTTCTCCACTATGCGGCTTCGCCGCTCCGGTCGAAATGACGCATTGTAATCACTCTTGCGATAAATCCCTCCACTGTGGATTCATGGATTCTATCAGTCTTTCCTTTTTGCTTCGACTCCACCGTTTTAATTGCTTCTCTCTTGCTATCGCTGCCTCAATCGCATTGAACTCTTCCAGATACACCAGCTTGATTGTATTGTACTTAGCTGAAAACCCCGCTACAGCATGCGTCTTATGCTCAAAAACGCGTCTTTCGATATCGCTCGTAACCCCAAGATACAATACGCTGTTATTTGGGCTAGCCATCAAATAAACGTATGATGTTTGGCCGGACTGCACCCTTATACGTCGCGGGCGAGGAGGTCTTGGTAGGTTTCGCGGCGGGTGGTGACGCGGGCGTTGCCGTCGCGGACGAAGACGACGGCAGGGCGCACCTGGCCGTTGTAGTTGCTTGCCATGGTAGAGCAATAGGCGCCGGTGCCGAACACGCACACGATGTCGCCGATGTCGGCGCGCTGCAACGGCATGTCAACCACCACGGCATCACCGCTCTCGCAGTGCTTGCCGCACAGCGTCACGATCTCGCTGCGAGGCTCGTCAGCCTTGTTCGCAATCGTCGGCTCGTAGTCGGCGTGATAGAGCGCCGTGCGAATGTTGTCCGACATGCCGCCGTCAACCGCCACGTACTTGCGGATGCCCGGCAGCGTCTTGAGGATGCCGACGGTATACAGCGTTACGCCCGCATTCGCCACGAGCGAGCGGCCCGGCTCCACCAAGAGACGCGGCAGCGGCAGGTCGTGCTGCTCGCACAGCTCGCGAACCGAAGCACACGTGACCTCTGCGAATGCGTCGATGGTCGACGGCGCGTCCTCGGCCGTATAGGCGATGCCCAAGCCTCCGCCCAGGTCGAGCTCTTCTATCGTGTAGCCATAGCCGTCGCGGATGCGCGCCATGAACTCCACCATAACGGCCGCCGCCTCGCCAAAGGAATGCAGCGCGAATATCTGCGAGCCGATGTGGCAATGCAGCCCCGCCAGCCGCACGTTCGGCGTCTCGAGCGCAGTGCCCACGCATGTGTAGGCAAAGTCCTCGAGCATGGTGAAGCCAAACTTCGAGTCCTCGCAGCCTGTGCGGATGTACTCGTGCGTGTCGGCCTCGACGCCCGGCGTGATGCGCATATAGATGTCCTGCACCTTGCCCAAGCGCCCGGCGATCTCGCTCACGCGCGCCAGCTCGATGCGACTGTCGACGATGATGCGGCCCACGCCCGCCGAGATGGCCTCCTCGAGCTCCTGCGGCGTCTTGTTGTTGCCATGCACGAACACGCGCTCGGCCGGGAAGTCAGCAGCCAGCGCGCACGCCAGCTCGCCGCCGCCAGACACATCCAGGCACAGCCCTTCTTCCTGCACGATGCGCACGACGGCCTTGTTCATGAACGCCTTGCTCGCGAACAGCACGTCGGAGTTCTCATAGCGGCTGCGGAACGCCCGCATGAACTCCTCCATGCGATGGCGCATGTCCTGCTCGTCGAAGACGTACAGCGCGGTGCCCTCTTGGCGCGCCAGCTCGACCATGTCGACGCCGCCGATCCACAGATGCCCGTCGCGCACCTCCGCCGTCTCGGGCAGCACGCTTCCCAGCTCCATTGTCGTGCGGTTGTCAGCTTTCTTGCTCAGATCAGAAGCAGGTAACGACACGGAAAACCCCCTTGATAAACGATAAACATGTATTGTATCAAAGGGTATTGTGCAAATATGTTTTGAGCGCGCACGGTGCACCCGCACGGCGCAGAGCGACATGAAAGGACCACTCATGACAAAGCAAGCTCCCTCCGTCGACGCATGGCTCGCCGAAGCGAAGGCGTCCGACGCCGCTGACCAGTGCGGCATGTTCCTCGTGCACAACGGGGTCGTCCGCGTCACGCCGAAGCAGCAGGTGCGCGAAGGCGTCGAAGGCCTCGGCGAGGTCGCGCAAATCGAGTTTTCCTACGACGCCGCAGGCGTTGACGCAGCCATCGCCGATGCGCTCACATGGCCCGGCGTCTACTACGTCAAGGTGTGGCTGAACGAAGGCGTGCTCAACGTGGGCGACTCGATCATGTACGTCCTCATCGGCGCCGACATTCGCCCCAACTGCATCGACGCCCTGCAAAAGCTCGTCGGCAAGATCAAAAACGACCTCGTGGTGGAAAAGGAGATCTACGCATGAGAAAGCGACTCCTGATCGCGACGGCTCTGGGCGCTCTCATGGCAGCCCTTGCCCTCGCCGGATGCGCGTCCCCCGCACCCACCTCGCCGTCATCGGCACAAAGCGATGCCGATACGACGAACCCCCCGCCTGACGACTACGTCGTCATCGAGCCGATCTCAGACGATGACCCCATAGCCAAGTTCGCAGCCAACTCTACGGCGGTCGTGCTGGGGCCGCCGGCGGGCGCTGACGGCTCCCTCAAGACCGACGCAGCCGCAGGGGCTGCTGACGCGCCGGCCATCGCGGTGGACTGGGCGCCGAACAACTCGTGCTACTCGCCCGTCTCGCTGTACCTCGCGATGGCCATGGTCGGCGCCGGTGCTGACGGCGACGCCCAGCAGCAGGTGCTCGGAGCCCTTAACATGGCCGACGCAAGCGAGCTCAAGCGCTATTGCAAGCAGGCGCTCGACTCCCTCGATGAGGGCTACGATGCCTACGAGCTGGAAATCGCAAACTCCATCTGGGCGAAGGAAGGCTTTGCCTTCTCTAGAAACTACCTCGAGATGGCTGATGATGTCTTCGATGCTGATGCGTTCAGCGTCAACTTCGGCACACCCGAGGCCAACAGCCAAATGTCACGCTGGGTTGCCGAGGAAACGAAGGGCCTGCTCAAGCCCGAGTTCCAGACGAAGGATGCCCAGGTGGCAGCGCTTATCAACACGCTGTACTTCAAAGACGCCTGGACGGATCCATTTGAGGCCAGCAATACCGCGCCCAGCACGTTCCATGCGCTCAGCGGCGATGTGCAGGCCGACTTCATGCATCTGCCCGAGCACAACACGTCGTACCTCGACGGCGATGGCTATGCAGCTGCCGACCTTGCTTTCACCGGCGGCGGGACGATGCGCTTTGTGCTGCCCGACGAAGGCGTTGACCTGCAGTCGCTCATCAGCACGCCCGAGAAAATCTCCGAGCTCATGTGGATGCAGCTCGACTTTGGCCAGGTGAACTGGTCGGTACCGAAGTTCACGATCGACTCGAGCTGGAAAGACCTCATCGCTGACATGCAGGCGCTGGGCGTTACCGACATCTTTAGCGACAGCATCCCAGGCATGTTCGCCGGCATGCTCGACAACGCTGACGGCAGCCCGACAGGCGGCCATTTCCGCGTGAGCGACCTCATCCAGGAGACGCACCTCGCGCTCAACGAGGAGGGCGTCGAAGCTGCTGCCTATACCGCCGTCGGCATGGAAGTCATGAGCGCGCTACCCGAAGGCGAGCCGATCGAGTTCGTGCTCGACCGCCCCTTCCTTTACATCGTCGCGGCCCCCAACGGCATGCCCCTCTTCATCGGCACCGTCCAGAACCCAGCATAATTTCGATTTCTTTGTAACCAGCTGGTCGTCGAAAGAGCGTATACTTCGACGACCAGCAAAGTCCGCTGCGGGCGGCGCCTGTCCTTTCAGAAGGGAGGCGACGCCCTATGCTGCAAGAAGTCCTGCGTTTTCTTGTCTATGGACTGCCGGGATGGGTCGCAATGACCATCGCTTTTCTGGCTTACATAGACAGTTGGGAGAATAAGTAAGCGGATGGTCCGGGAGATTCACAGGGCCGGCGGCAACCGGCCCTGATCGTTAGTACCGCGCCGCCCGCAGGGGTACCTTATTTGCCGTCGGTCCCCGGGCTTTGCTGGTTTTTCTAGTATAGCACCTTGCGCTCAGCAATGCATCTTAGGCGAAATACTTCACGCCGCTTTCGAAAATGGGTTGGTACAGCTCGCCGGGAACGTTCTTGTAGAGGCCGGCGCCGGAACGCTCGCTGTGTCCCATCTTGCCAAGGATGCGGCCGTCTGGACTGCAGACGCCTTCGATGGCGAGCATCGAGCCGGGTGGATTGAAGCGCACGTCCATCGTCGGCGCGCCCGTCTCGTCCACGTACTGCGTCGCAATCTGGCCACGTTCGGCCATCTCGTCCAGCAGGGCAGCCGGTGCCACGAAGCGACCTTCGCCATGGCTGATGGCCACCGTGTACACGTCTCCAACGGGACATTCTGCCATCCAGGGCGACAGGTTCGACGCAACGCGCGTATTCACGAGTCGGCTCTGGTGGCGTCCGATGGTGTTGAAGGTCAGCGTAGCCGCGCATTCGTCGGCCGGCGTGATGTCGCCATAGGGCAGCAAGCCCAGCTTGACGAGCGCTTGGAAACCGTTGCAGATGCCGAGCATGAGCCCATCGCGCTTTTGCAACAACTCGCGCACTGCCTCGGCCACCGCCGGAGAGCGGAAGAACGCCGCGATGAACTTTGCCGAGCCATCAGGTTCGTCGCCACCCGAGAAGCCGCCGGGAAGCATGACGATCTGCGACTCCTTGATGTGCCTTACCAGCTCTTTCGTGCTGTCGACGACGGCATCGGGCGTCAGGTTGTTGATCACCTGCACCGTCACGTCGGCGCCAGCGCGCTCGAAAGCAGCTTGGGTGTCCCACTCGCAATTGGTGCCGGGAAACACCGGCACGATGACGCGGGGTCGCGCGATCGGCTGCCCCGCATGGGCGATAACCGGACCTGCAGAGTAGGTGCACGTCGCAACTGCAGCTGCGTCCACACGCGCGCCTGCCTCTGCCGTGTCGCCGGGCTCGCCCTGCGCCCCTACGAACTCGTCGCGATAGGGGAATACGCCTTGCAGCGTGTCTTCCCATACCGCCTGCAGGTCGGCCAAGTCGATGGCCTCCTCGGGAAATGCCAGCTGGTATGCCGTCGTCGTGCGCCCCATGATGGCGCAGCGCACGTTCTCAGGCGCAGCGGCAATGATATCCTCGGCGCTGCCGTCCGCCTCGACGACGAACGCACCGTAGTTCGACGCGAACAAGCCATCATAGCGGCAGGCGCTCGTCTCAGGCGCGAACGCGAGGCCGACGCCGTTGCCGACGCACATCTTGAACAGCATCTCAGCAAGGCCGCCATACCCAGGCGTTCCTACCGCAAACGCACGCCCATCACCAATCAAGCGCTCGACGAAATCCATCGCTGCCGTGAGCGATGCCGCATCAGGCAAGCTGCCGTCCGCATTGCAGTGCACAGGCTCAATCAGCACGACGTCATGCTCGGCGCCCTTGAACTCCGGCGACGTCACGCGATCAAGCCTGCCGACCGCCGTGGCAAAGCTCACCAGCGTGGGCGGCACATCCAGATCCTCGAACGACCCCGACATCGAGTCTTTGCCGCCAATGGCACCCACGCCAAGGTCGACCTGCGCCATGAGCGCACCCAAAACGGCCGCAACGGGCTTGCCCCAGCGCTCGGGGTCGTTGCGCAGCCGCTCGAAGTACTCCTGGAACGTGAGGTACATATCGGCGCGCTGAAAGCCGCTTGCCACCAGCTTCGCCACGCTCTCGACCACGGCCAGATAGGCCCCGGTGTAGGGGTCTGCCTCGCTGATGTAGGGATTGAATCCCCAGGCCAGACCGCTGACAGTCGTCGTCTCGCCGAAGACGGGCAACTTGGCGACCATGGCCAGCGATGGCGTCAGCTGATGCACGCCGCCAAACGGCATCAGCACCGTCGCAGCACCAATCGTCGAATCGAACCGCTCGGCCAGCCCCTTGTTGGAAGCCACGTTGATGTCCGCGACCAGCGCACGGAACGCATCCTCCATGTTGGCGCCGGCGGCCACGGCGACGTCGGCCGCCTCGGCCCTGGTGGCGTCGGCCGCGGCACCCGCGGCCTGCGGCGCCTGCGCCCCAGCCCCAGCCATCGCGCCAGGCGCCCCGCACACACCGCCCGGACTCTGCCAAGCGCCTGCCGGCTTGCGCACGCGCACGCACTGATGCTTGGGTGCGCCGTTGCTCGCCAAGAACTCGCGGCTCACGTCGACAATCTGGTTGCCGCGCCAGCTCATGCGCACGCGCGGCTCCTCTGTCACGACGGCAACTGGCGTTGCTTCCAGGTTCTCCTCATGAGCCAGCGCTATGAACGCCTCTACGTCCTCGGGCGCAAGCGCCACAGCCATGCGCTCCTGCGACTCGGATATCGCCAGCTCGGTGCCGTCAAGGCCCTCGTATTTGCGCGGCACCGCGTCCAGGTCAATCCGCAGGCCATCAGCCAGCTCCCCAATGGCAACAGACACGCCGCCCGCGCCGAAATCGTTGCACCGCTTGATCATGCGGCACGCGTCCCCGCGGCGGAACAGGCGCTGTATCTTGCGCTCAACAGGCGCGTTGCCCTTCTGCACCTCCGCGCCGCAGCTCTCGAGCGAACCCGCATCGTGCGCCTTGGACGAGCCCGTGGCGCCCCCAATGCCGTCACGTCCCGTGCGGCCACCCAGCAGCACGACCACGTCTCCCGGGGCTGGCGTCTCTCGGCGCACGTGGTCGGCAGGGGTGGCACCCACCACCGCACCGATCTCCATGCGCTTGGCCGCATATCCGGATGGTACAGCTCGTTCACCTGACCAGTCGCCAGGCCTATCTGGTTGCCGTAGGACGAATACCCCTCGGCCGCTGTCGTCACCAGCTTGCGCTGCGGCAGCTTGCCGGGGATCGTCTCGCTCACCGGCACTGTCGGGTCGGCAGCGCCGGTGACGCGCATCGCCTGATAGACGTACGACCGCCCGCTCAAGGGGTCACGAATCGCACCGCCCACGCAAGTGGCCGCACCGCCAAACGGCTCGATCTCGGTCGGATGATTATGCGTCTCGTTCTTGAACAGATAGAGCCAGTCTTGCTCCTCTCCGTCAACGTCAACCTTCACCTTCACCGTGCAGGCATTGATCTCTTCGGACTCGTCCAGTCCGGTCAGCACGCCTTGGGCCTTGAGCCACTTCGCCCCAATCGTGCCCATATCCATGAGGCACACAGGTTTGTCATCGCGCCCCAGCTCGTGGCGCATATCCAGATACTTCGCAAACGCCCGCTCGACAGCGCTGTCTGCAATCTCCACGTCATCCAACACCGTGCCGAACGTCGTGTGTCGGCAATGGTCCGACCAATACGTGTCGATCATCTTGATCTCGGTGATGGTCGGCGGCCGTCCCTCGCTCCGGAAATACTCCTGGCAAAACGCGATGTCAGCAGCGTCCATCGCCAAACCGCGCTCAGCAATGAATGCCGCCAAGCCAGCCTCGTCAAGACCCAAGAAATCATCCAGAACCTCGACGTCATCAGGCTCGGGATATGCTTGCGCCAATGTCTGCACCTCGTTGAGGTCCGCCTCGCGCGCCTCAACGGGATTAATTACGTAATCCTTTATAGCAAACATTTGTTCGTCTGTCAAGTTGCCGTCCAACAGGTAGACCGTAGCGCTGCGCACTGTTGGACGCTCGCCCTGCGATATCAGCTGGATGCACTCGCTCGCCGATTCCGCGCGCTGATCGAACTGCCCCGGCAGGTATTCCACGGCAAACACGCGCCCGTTCGGCTCAGCGTCCAAGGCGTAGCTCACCTCGTCCACGGCCGGCTCGCTGAACACCGAAGCCACCGCAACATCGAACAGCTCGTCGCTCATTCCTTCGGCGTCATAGCGCTTCACCACCCGCAACCCACGCAGGCCCCCTACCCCCAGAATGTCGCGAAGCTCAGCAAGCAGCTGCTGAGCTTCGACGTCAAACCCTGGCTTCTTCTCGACATAGACTCGCTTGACCATGGTCTCTCCTGCCATATCGCTATCGCGTCTCGGTTTTGCCGCGCGCCGATGCACGTCCGGGTTGCGCGCCAGTCCTGCCCGTGTCAGTTCTTTTTCTTCTTGCCACCCTGCGAGCGCTTCGCCGCAGCCTCGGCCTGCTTGGCGGCTTTCTCCTCTTCCAGCTCCTTGGCAATCATGCGCGTCTGATACTCCTTGCGCTCCTTGCGAATCTTGGAAAAGTCGATATAGAACGCAAATATGATGAGCACATAGGCCAGTATCAGGGCTGCGAACGCCAGCCAGTCAGGCTGCACGCCGCGCAGCAGCCACGATGCCGCCACGCACACCACCGCGCCTCCGATGGCCGCCGCCCAGATACGGCGCAGCTTTTTGTACCGGTCGGTGTCGGGCTTGTAATACTTGCGGTCAATCTCGCGCTGGCGAGCGGTCTCGGCGCGACGAGCCTCTTTTTGCTCGGCCTTGCGCTCTTGGGTCGACTTCTTCGGCGAGCTGTAGGTGACCGAAGCCGCCGCCTTCGCCTTGGGCTTTGCCGATGCTGCGCTCTTGCGCGACACGCCTGTGCGCGCATCGTTCGTATACCGCTCGTTCATTGGATTGCGTTGGGACATTCTCACGTGCTCCTTTGGAAAATCAAATGTCCTCGAATTATACTATTGATACTTACCTATATACATATATGCGTGCAGGCGAAAGGACGCGACATGCGGAAACCCGACTATCAAGGCAAAGTGCGCGACATCTGGGACCTCGGCGACCAGCTGATGCTGGTGGCAACCGACCGCATCTCGGCGTTCGACTATATCCTGCCCGACGAGATTCCCCACAAAGGGCAAGTGCTGACGCAGCTGTCGGTCTTTTGGTTCGGGCTGACAGATGGCCTTGTTGACAACCACTTGATTTCGGCAGACGTGGCCGACCTGCCGGAGGAGTTCGCCCCCGAGGCAGACTACCTGCGCGGGCGGTTCATGCTGGTGAAGAAGGCCGAGATGTTCCCGGTCGAGTGCATCGTGCGCGGGTACCTCGCTGGCAGCGGCCTGGCAGAATACGAGCGCGCGGGCACCGTGTGCGGCATTCGCCTGCCCGAGGGCCTTATCAATTCGAGCAAGCTGCCCGAGGCCATCTTTACGCCGTCCACCAAGGCCGAAATCGGCGACCATGACGAGAACATCAGCTTCGAGCGCTGCGTCGAGATCATCGGCGAGGACGATGCGCAGGAGCTTTCCCGGCTGTCGCTTGCCGTCTACAACACCGCCGCCGACTATGCGCGCGAGCGCGGCATCATCATTGCCGACACCAAATTTGAGTTCGGACGCGCCGGCGACTCCATCATCCTCGGCGACGAGGTGCTGACGCCCGACTCGTCGCGCTTCTGGGCCACAGGCGACTACGAGCCCGGCCGCAGCCAGGCGTCGTTCGACAAGCAGTACGTCCGCGACTGGCTCTCCGCCAACTGGGACAAGACCGGCGAGCCGCCCCACCTGCCCGCCGACGTCATCGCTCGCACGAGCGAGAAATACATCCAAGCGTACGAACTCATCACCGGCCAGGCTTTTCCGTTCTAGACGCGAAAGCTGCCCAGAGGCTGAGCTGCGAGGAGGCGGGGCTTCATGCCTCGCCTCTTTTTATATATGTATAGGCGCGCGGCGCGAGAACCCGAATCCCTCTCAAAGGCGACACGCGCGTCGCGCTGGGGTGGTCCGCGGGGCTTGGGTTTCGCCGGGACGGACCGGGGTTAGCTGGACTCTGCGTGAGCGTACGGGGCCTGCTCGGCTTACGAAGCCCGCACCTCCTTTGACTCCACCTGAAGCGCTCCTGAAATCGGATGTGTTTCAAATGGAGTTTGGCGCATCGGCAGATCCGAGGCATACACTCGCAGAACTCCCATTCCGCTTGCGCACAGCCGATGGCCTGCGCGACGCTTCTCACTTCAACGACCTTCTTGCCGAAGGGCTGCTCTCGAGCCTCGCCTTCTGCACGGTCTCCGCAAGCGTCAATTCGGGCGGCCAAATCGCCCTATATAAATATGTGTCGCGCTATCGCGCTCCTTTCACCAGCGAACCAAGACTCGGGGGCGGCGTTCATTCGAGCCGCAGCCGCCACAACCGCCCTGCGGGCAGCGAAAATGAACACCTCCCCCGGCCCCTGTTCATTTTCTATTCCTCTATCAACTCGCGACCGGCCCAGTCGCACTTGTAGCGCAGTTGGCGCACGAGCTCGGATGCCTCGGGGGAGCGCTTCGCCCGCGCATCGCCCTCTACGACAATCGCGCCACTGTCCCGCACGAGCGCCGCGGTCAGCTGATGCGTCTGGGTCACCATGCGGTCACGCTCCTGCGCCATGAGCCGAGCAACGCGCTCCTTTTGAGCGAGCCAGCGCGCCGAGGCACGACGATGGGGACCGGGAGCCTGACGGCGGGAGAGACGCCGCTTCTCGCGACGCAGCTTCTTTTCAAACGCGAGGTCTGTTTCACGTCGAACACCATCCAGATCAACTGTGGCCACGACTTTGTTCGACGGCAATGCGCGCACCGGCACGCCCTTGCACAGCACCGATGCCCACCACCGACCGGCGGCATCCACCGACACCGTGCAGGAAACAGGCGTCCCCTCCATGCCGCGCCACGCGTGCGCCGGCACCCAGCCGACCTTGGCAAAGCGCACCCCGTTGGGGCGCACGTCCTCAGCGCGCTTGAACGCGACCGTAGCCGAATCCTTATCCCCACGCTTCTTGAAACGCGGGAAGCCGACATTTCTCTGGCCCGCGCGCACGCGACGATAGAACTGGCCGAACGCATCGTCGAGGTGTCCGATCTCGTAGATGAGCGCGGTGGAGTCCACGTCGCGCAGGAAGGCATGCCCCGCGGCGTCAGTGTGCTCGCGCTTAAAGTCGGTGAGCATGCGGCACATGTCGAAGCGCGAGGGCACCTTCACCTCGGGGTCAACCTTGCGCTCCTCGTAGGCCGCAACCCGCACCGCGAGGAAGTGGTTGTACACGAGTCGACAGCAGCCGAACATGCGCCGGAAGTACGCCTCCTGCTCAGCCATCGGGTACAGCCGCGCCCGGTATGCCTTGTACACCTTCTTCGTTGGCACGTCGCCTCCTTCCAATAGGATGAACAAGGGACGGGGCGCGATCCATTTGCCCCGTCCCTTTGGGTCATGCGAACCTATCCCCGAGCCGACACGGTGAGCGCGAGGCGAGTGATGGGCCGCATGCCGTCGAGGCCGTCTCGCACCTCGAGCCTGTCGATGGGAATCGACAATTCGAGCCGGAGCGGCAGTCTCTCGCTCGGGTCGGCGCCCTGCCAGGACTCGTCGAACGTCGCTCCCGCGTAGTCGAAGGCGGCCAGGCGGTACGGCCCGCGCTCGGCGTCGGTGAGCGCATGCGAGCTCAGCCATGCCGAGCCGGCACGCTCGCCCGCGAAGGGGAGCTCGATCGATGGGGCTCCCGGGGCGTCGGGGGCGAGGGACAGGCTCGCGGCGGAGAGCGCGCCTTGCCAGGCAGCGAGCGCGTCCGCGTCAGAGGCGCCCTCGGGGAGCGCACCCGCCGGCAGCTCGAAGAAGCCCTCGAGCTCGGCCTGCTCGCTCCTGAGCGAGGCCGCCTCCACCTCCACCTC
>CAJUFC010000109.1 GCA_910585565.1 uncultured Eggerthellaceae bacterium
ATCCCGCATAGAAGTAACAGGCGCCGGTGAAAGCGGGCGCACATACAAGAAGGCGCGCGACCCCATTCGCTTGCAGGCATAAGGGTCACGCACCTGAGACAGGCCTCTCTTGCGAGAGTCGCTGTGGGCATCATTGTACCTTCCCACGGGGGCTTTCGCTAGAGGCGGCCTCGAAGGGAAGGGATTCACCATGGGAAAACCTCATCCTGACGTTTCGGGCAGGACATTGCTGGCTCCGCAAGGCGCAACGGTGCGAAAGATCTCGCTGGTTCCGAAAGGTGTAGGGGCGGAGCTTCAGACCGCCCGCCGCCCGCAGAGCGGTTGGGCGCTCGCGACCCTCATTACCTCTATTGTGCTGGTGATGCTGCTAGCCGTCGCGATGCTGCCCGCTGCGGGCCTGCAAGCCGCCCACGCTGATGAGCCGGCGCCAACGCGTCCCGCCACGACTGGCGGCGACATGGCGCTGGAGGGCGTTGCGGCGGCCGGGGGCGGCTCTGTCGCGACGGATACCGGCATGGGGGATGTGGAGCCGGATACGCCCGTTGCTGAGGAGCGCGAGGGCGGCATGCTTGCGGCAGACGGCCTCCTCTACACCGTCGCCGACGGCGGCCTCTCGCTCGCTGGCTTTGATGGGGGGGCGCCTGCAGGCGCGCTCGCCGTGCCGGAGGTCGTCTCGGTCGACGGCAGGGCGGTGCCGATCGTCGCAATCGCCATGGGAGCCGGGCAGGTCGCCGAGGGGGTCACCGCCCTCTCGCTGCCGCGCTCGGTCAGCGAGGTGAGCCTGCCGAGCCTCGCACCGGCCTTCCCCGCGTTGGCTTCCGTCGAGGTCGCGCCTGCCGCAGGCCCCTCCTTGCCTGCGGCGGCAGGCGCGGCCGCCCTGCGGAGCGCCTACTCGTCTTCGGGAGGCATGCTCTTCGCGCCTGCGAGCGTGGGGGTGCTGCGGGACGGGGGCGCGGTGGAACTCATCGAGTGCCGCGAGCTCGTCTGGGCGCCGCCGGCCCTCGTCTCCGCCCGCATCCCCGTGGACTGTCGCTCGGTTGCTGCTGGCGCGTTTGCCGACGTGCGCGATCTGCAGGCAGTGGTCTGCTTCGGCACGATGGAGCGCATCGCCGACGGAGCCTTCGCCGAAGAGCAGATGGCCACGGCCAAAGTCGTCATTCCGGCAGCCAGCCCTGCAGTGGCGGCTGTCGCCGAGGAGCGCGTGTCTGCCAACATGGCGCTCATGAGCGATGCCGGTCAGAAGGAGCGCCGCTACGCCTGGCACGAGGCGGGCTGGCGCATGGGTGACATCGTCATGGGCAAGCCCTATGGCTCGCTCACCGAGACCGTGGCCGTCACCGAGGAGGGCGCGGTCGCCTCTGGCGAGGCGCAGCTCATCTCCTATCCCGACATGCACCCCGAGGCTACCGATGTGAAGCATCCCGACGAGACGGGCAAAATCGACATGGCCGACAACGGCCTCGCCTTCACCGTCAAGTCCGACATGACGGCGAGCGTCGCGTGGAGAGGAGACCCCACCGCCACGCCCGCGCACGTCGACATCCCCGCGTCCGTCGTCATCGACGGGGTCACCTATCCGGTGACCGAGGTCGCGCCCAACGCGTTCAAGGGCGCCGTCTTCCTGACCGACGTCACCGTCCCCGAGGGCGTCGCCGTCATCGGCGAGGGCGCCTTCGAGGACTGTGCCAACCTGTCCGCCCTCGACGCCCCCGCCTCCCTGCGCGAGATCGGCGTGACCGCCCTCAAGGGCACCCCCGCCCAGCTCTCCTGGGCGTCGAAAAGCGAGGGCACCGGGGCTGGTGAGAGCGAGAAAGAAATCATTGATATCCCTGCCGATGGGGAATTGCAGAGTGTTGCTGGCGCATCGGATGTGCCCATAAAAGGCGAGAATGCCATTGAGCCTGGCGAGAGTTCCTTGAAAGATTTGCGGATACAGGATGGAGGCACGGAGCAGATTGTTTCCAAAGGCGAGCAAGTCGATGAGGAGAGCGGAATCACGCCATATATGTCAACCTCGAACAAGTTGATGTTGAGGGTGAGCGACTGGTCTCTTGCCCCACAGTGTTCAGCAAGTGGTGCCGAAGTTGGTATGAACATCGTCAACTCTGTCGATGAATACGGTCCCATAATAAATATTTTTGTTGGGTCGAAGGAGACGAAGGATGGTCATTTTTGGGAGTTTCGGCTGAATCCGGGAGGCACCTTGGGCATCACCTCGCGTAGCCCTAGTGGTGGGAAAATTGGATCAGGCATTGTTCTTCCTCCTGATGGGTACTTTTTTGGCAGTGTGGCAGTTTCTGATCAAGATGGCCTGTTTACCTCTTCTACGCCTGCGTATGCTACTGCGTGGCTTTTCAGGGATGAGGTGCATGGCAACCAAGAACTCGCCACTCAGACTTGGGTTTCCAATAACTATGCGTCTTCGTCCCATAACCATGACGGGGCATATGCGGCCAATGATCATACCCATGACGGTCGCTACTACACCGAGACTGAGATCGGCGACATTCTCGAGAGCTACGTGACAAACACGGCCCTTGCGGACAAGAACTACATCACTAAGGCGGTGGAAGACCTCGAGAACTACTACACCAAGGCGGAGATGGATACCTCTCTCGCAGGGAAGTCGGACACTGGCCACAAGCATGCTGCGGCCGACATCACGAGCGGCACGTTCGGGACGGCCCGAATAGCCGACGATGCCATCACTACGGACAAGCTGGCCGATGGCGCCGTGACGACCGACAGGATCGCCAACCTCAACGTCACGGAGGAAAAGCTCGCCGCCGACGCCGTGACGACCGCCAAGATCAAGAATCTCAACGTGACTGCGGACAAGCTGGCCGCTGACGCGGTGACCACTGACAAGATCAAAGACGCCAACGTCACGACAAGCAAGATTAAGGACCTCAACGTCACGACCGAGAAGCTGGCGAACGCTGCGGTCACGAACGACAAGATAGCCGACGGGACGATCGCCGACGACAAGCTGGCGAGCACGTTCGTGAAGCCGACGGAGTTCGGCAGCGTCCGCTGTGACAACGTCTACGACGCCGATACGAACACCTACCCCACCATGTATCGCCGGGGCGGCACGCCCGCGGTGCACGAGCCGCATCGCGAGGGGTACGAGTTCCTCGGCTGGGAGTGGCAGCGCTCAGGCTCGTCTCCCGCGTCGGGCTCAGGAGAGCTCGCCCCGGCCTTCGCGGAGGCCGGCGAGGTGACCCTGCGCGCCACCTGGAAGGAGGTCATCCCCGAGGCCAACCACTTCTTCACGACGGACGTGCCCCTCAAGGCCGAGGACAACGCCGAGCGCCAGTCGCACGTCGTGGCGGTGCGCCTGGCCGACTTCGAGCGGTCGCTCAGGCGCGTCGCCTTCGAGCGCAACGACGCGACGGGGCTTCTGCGCGAGGGGGCCGAGATAGAGCTGTGGGTGGGGAACACCCCCGACGTCATCGGCACGGGCACGAGGCTCGCCCTCGGCGAGACGGACGAGGCGTGGCTGCCGAGCATGCCGCTCGCCCAGATCGGCGATGCGAGCTGGGGCGTGTACGTGGGCGTGCGCATCAGGACCGCCGACGTGGACGCCTCGAGACTCGTCGCGTCCTATGCGAGCGGCGCGTACGTCGTGTCGCTCGTCAAGATGTCCTACGAGTTCGCCTAGGTCGTGGGGAAGATGGAAGGAAAGATCCGCATCCGGGCGCGCGCTGCCCTCGCGTTCGCGCTGGCGGCGCTGGGCATGGCCCTCGCCCTTGCCGTGCCGGCTGCGAGCGCTTGGGGCGCATGGGGCAATCCCTGGGACCGGTGGGACCCGGACGGCGAGATAGAGCTGGGCACCATCGTGGCCAACCGCGTGGAGGCGCCCGAGAGCGGGGACGAGGGCGCGCTCGAGCTGGGAGTCGCGGTGGGATACGACAAGCGCGAGCAGGAAGGCGAGTTCTGGGGCATGGACGGCTGGCTCGAGATCGGCTGCGCGGTGGGCCTCGACGTGATAGAGCCCGGCACGTGGGGCGTGACCTTCCATGCCGGACGCGGCAGCTTCAACGGGTCGGAGACTG
>CAJUFC010000110.1 GCA_910585565.1 uncultured Eggerthellaceae bacterium
CACTTGGCGTAGACGCTGGTCGGGCCCTCGATGGGCGTGCCCGCGAAGTCGAAGGCGCCCCCGGAGTAGTCGCCCTGGCCGGGCGCGTCAGCGTCCTCCGGGTACCACCCGGCGAACTGCCAGCCGGCCTGCTTCGGGGCCGCGACCGCGCTGCCCTCGCCGCCGGGCACCTGGCTGGCCAAGACGCACGAGCCCTCCTTCACCTTCACCGTCACCTCGCCGACATCGACGCCGCCCTCGAACGCGCCGCCGGCCGCGTAGAACGTCACGTCGAACCGCTCGAGCTCGCGCCAATGCGCGTACACCGTCGTATCGCCCGTGATCGGCTGCGCGAAGTCGAACTCGGCCGCACCCTCGCCCGGGCCGTCGAACCAGCCGACGAACCGCGCCTCCGCCTTGGTCGGGTCCTCCTTCGGGCGCTGCGCCGTCTTGCCGTCGCGCACCGACTGGCGCGCCACCGGGCTTCCGCCCTGCGTGTCGAAGATGACCGTGTGCGTCGCGGCATCCTCGCCTCCATCCCGCTCCCAGCCGGCATACACGGTGGTGTCAGCCGTGATGGGCTTCGAGAAGTCAAACGGGCGCAGGCCCAAGCTGTCGGCATGCCAGCCGGTGAAGGCCCAGCCGCTGCGCACAGGGTCAGCGGGACGCACGACCGTGCCGCCTGTCGCCTTGTCGACGTACTGCGGCTCGACGGCAGTGCCGCCGCGCGAGTCGAACGTCACCGTCCAGTAGTCGCCCGCAGGCGGCGGCAGCGGCTCCCACTTCGCCCAGAAGTGCTGCTCGCCCTCGGCATGGCGGCTGATAAACCCGACGGGGTCGCCCGCATGGCCAGCGTCCTCCGTCCAGCCCGCGTACCAACCCTTGAACTCATAACCCGGACGCGTCGGCATCGGCAGCTCGAGACCCTTGCCCACCTTGTACTCGCCGAGGAACGTGAGGTCGTCGCCCTCGCCCTCGGTGCCGGTGATGGTCTCGTGCTCGAGCTCGGCGTCCGCAGCCAGCGCATGCAGCCGATAGGCGGCGCGCTCGTAGTCGGGACCCTCCCACTTGGCGAACAGCGTGAGATCACCAAAGACGGGCTGGCTGAAGTCGTAGCGCTGCGTGCATGCCGCGTCGAGATACCACCCCTCAATGTGATACCCCTCGCGCGTCGCAGCCACGGGGTCGGGCTCCTCCACGGCAGCGCCGTCCATGACGGTCACGCCCTTGCCGCCCGTGCCTCCGTTCGGGTCGAACGTGACGGTATGGGTGGTCGCCACCTGCAGGCGTATGCCGAACAGGCCCTCGGCCGCCTTGGTGTCGCCCTCGATGTAGGCCTGCTTGGGAACCTCGAGGCGGATGCCCACGAGCCCGTCTGCGGCCTTGGTGTCGTCGCCGGGTTCCGTAAACGCCTGCTTCGGGACCTCGAGGCGGATGCCGAAGATCCCTTCGGCCGCGCGCACGTCGGAGCCGTCTCCCGGGTCGACGAACGCCTGCTTCGGGACCTCGAGCCTGACGCCCAAGAGGCCGTCGGTCGAGCGCGTCTCGTCGCCCTCCGGGCCGACGTAGGCCTGGCTCGGCACCTCCAGGCGGATGCCCAGCATGCCGTCGGCGGCCTTGGTGTCGTCCCCGTCGTCGGTGAACGCCTGCTTCGGGACCTCGAGCCTGATGCCGAGGAGCGCATCGGCCGCCTTCGTGTCGTCGCCTTGGTCCACGAACGCGCTCGCGGGCACCTCGAGGCGCAGCCCCAAGTCGCCCGCCGCCGTCCGCGCGAGCGCCGAGGCCGGCACGAGGCTGCAAGCCAGAGCAGTCGCCAGCGCAATCGCGACCACCCTCTGTATATATGTAAGCAAGGATTGCATACGGTTTCTCTTCTCGAATCTTCGTCACTCGCCGAAGGGCCACCTGTCCCGCAGCGCGGAAGGCGGCCGCCCAAAAGGATCGCCCCCCGGGGAGGGCCTGACGCGCCCCCCGCGCGACTTCGCCGGATTCCGCGGTCGAGACCTCGGCTCGATCCCGGAATCCGGCGTCGCGCGGGGCGTGCGCCAGGTCCGCCAGAGCCAGGTTCCGCCAGGCCCAGCACACGCCTCGCCCGGCAGCGCCAGGCCCGCCGACGGCAGGCTCCGTCAGGACCGGCAGCGCCAGGCCCGACAGCGGCAGGTTCCGCCAGGAAACGCCCGCCAGGAAGTCGCAGCCTAGCTCGCGCTGCCGACCGTGATTACGGTCTCCTCCGGGATCTTCCCGCCGGCCGCCTCGCCAGCGCCAGCCTCGTCCCCGCCGCGGGCGGAGAAGTACGAGATGCCCGGGTTGCGCGCCGCCGCGAACGTGAACTTCACGCGCAGCAGCGGCTGGTCGAAGGCGGAGTTGTAGTCGATCTCGGCGTTGTTATCGATGATCTTCTGCAGCTCGGCGAGGTCGAACTCGGCGCGGCGCATGTCCAGCCCGTAGTAGAAGCGGTATGTCGAGGTGTCGGACGCCGCGTCGTACTTGACGAGCGCGAGCCCGTTCTTGTCGCTCGCGTAGTTGTCGTGACGTCTGAGCACGAAGCCCTCGAGCGTCTGCTCCTCGCCGTCGCTCGCGCTGGGGAGCGAGTCCTCGATGCGGTTGTCAGGCTCGGCCCCCTCGCCCGGGCGGTACCCGAAGCCGAAGTAGCGGCGCGTCTCCACGTCGGGCTTGAGGTCGCCCTCGTTGTCTCCGAACGTCGGGCTTGCGCCAGGTACCTTGGCCGCCTCCGACTGCGCGGTGGCGTCGCCCTTGTACACGACGCCGGTCTGGTCGGCCGTGGCCGTCGGCACCGGGCTCACCCAGAACATGCGGCTCGTCTCGTCGGAATAGGTGTACTTCTCGCCGCGGTCGGTGGCCGCATCCGTATACAGCGGGTTCAGTATCCTGTCCGCCATGCCGGCGTTCGCCTCGCCGGACTCCACCGTGCCGGCGTCGACCACGGGAATGTCGCCGTCCTTGACGACGTTGCCGGCGTCGTCCCGCTGGTAGTCGAACGCTGTCACGTCCTCGGCGGTCACGCCCACCAACTGCAGGTCGTGGGAGTTGGTCGCCACCTGGAAGGTGGCCTGCGCCTCCAGCTGCGTGCGGCGGTCGTTGCCCACCACGAAGGGCTCGACGGCCTGGCCGTAGCTGTTGGTCGTGCACAGGTAGACGCCCACGGGAGAGGCCACGTTGATGCGGATGGGGCTTGCCCACAGCCACAGCGTCTTGCTGCCCGCGCTCTGGGCGTTGGGGTCGCCCACGGTGAAGTACGTCTCGCCGATGGAGAGGCCGCCGGCAGCCACGTCCGTGGCCTCGCCGTCGCCCGTGGCGTAGACGCGCTTTGAGCGCATGTCCTCGAACGTCGCCACACGGGCCACGTCATCTCCCAAGTCCTCGAGCGCCTTGTCGGTCGAGTCGGTCATCGACGGCTTCATGAGGTCGTACCAACCGTCGTAGGTATAGCGGTCGCGCTGCGTCTTGAACGCGGGGTGCTCCAAGAGGTCGAAGTACTTCCAGGAGCGCTTGGCGATATACCAGCTGGCGTTGGCGCCCTGGCCGGTCTCTTCGGCCGTGCCCTCGTACCACGCGTAGTCGTCATACTCGTACTTGGTGGCGCCATCTTGCGTCACGTCGTGGCCGGGCCTCGTGCTCCATCCCTCGACGTCGGCCTCGTCCACCGCGTAGGACGGGATGCGGAAGGTGACCTCCACCGTGCGGATGGCCCACACCGCCTGCCAGGCGACGTTGTCCAGGTTGGCCGGGTCGCCCTCCATGAGGGCAGCGCCCGCCTCGGTGAGCGCAAAGCCGCGGCCCGGCACCACCTTGCCGCTGTCGCTGGCGTCGCGCGCGGCGCCCTCGTCATACGAGATGTAGATCACGTCCTCGCTGTTCGCCGGCTTGTCGGCGGCCGTCGGCACGCCCCAGCCCAGGAACTCGAACCCATATCGCACCGGCGCCACGAGACCCATCCCCTCGTCGATCGCGCCCGCGACCTTGCGGTGCGGCGAGTCGGTGTAGATGACGGCCCGCTCGGCCTCCGAGACGAGGCCGCGGCCCTGCCAGTAGTAGATCTTGGTCGTACCAGCCGCAACAGACTTGCCGTCTATGTCGCACACGGCCTTGGCCTCGTTGTTCTTGTCGGGCGCGCCGTTCGAGCCGAGCGTGATGCCATCCTCAGGCAGCGACCGGTGCGTCCACACGCCATAGAGCGTGGCATGGTTGCTGGTGTCGCCGGCAGCCGGCACGAGGTTGTGGCTCGAGCTGTTCCACGTCGCCTCGAACACCTTCGACATCGGCAGCCTGCCGTCCTTGGCGAGGTCGTAGGCGAGCTCCGGCGGCAGCGACGGGTTGTCGAAGTTGTGCCCGGCCGCCGTGGTCCAGCCGCGGAAGTCGTAGCCCGGGATGGCGAGGTCGCCCGTCGCAGGGTCAGCGGTCTTGCCGGCCAGGTCGCGCGCATGGGCGAACTCGTCCGAGATACCTGCCGTGTCGATCCACACGGCGTTGTCCTTGGACTGCTGGAACCCGGGCTGGTCACGGTAGCCGCGGTCCCACTCCGCCATCATGGGCGAGCCCGCGTCAGCGGAATACCTGGTGTCATCGACGTAGGAGACGGCCGTCTCGGAAATGAACTCACCGGAGGCTGGGGCGGCATCGAAGGCGGAGCCGGCCTTCGCCACGTCATAGTCGACGACGTAGCGCTTGGGCGTCCACACCGCATGCAACGTCGCGTTGCCGTAGGCGCCAGTCGGCACCTCGAACGTGGGCTGTGTGGGGTCGGCCAGGCCCGAGTGCACGGTGGACGACTCCGGCGTGTCCCACACCCAGCCCTTGAGCCAGAACCCGTTGAAGTGGGCCGTCTTGTCGAGCGCCACCGTCTCGCCGGTCTTGTAGTGAATCGTCTTGGAGCGTCCGCCCCCGTCCGTCCACGCCGCCACGCCCGGCAAGAGCGTGAGCGAGTAATCGTTGGGCAGATAGTCGGCGACGATGGAATGCGTGGAGGTGTAGTCGACCGCAACCGCCGCGCCGCCATCCGCAAGGGAAGTGCCGTCTAGTTTCCAGTCGACGTGATAGCCCGTGTCAGCCTTTGCCGTCAACGTAAAGGCCGGGTCTCCCGTCGCCTCGGCGGTGGAGAAGAACTTGAGGTCGTTCCCCACGCGCTTGGCGTAGACCTTGAAGCCTTGCGCCTTCGTGGCGGCGGCAGCGACCGTGAGCGATGACTTCGAGCCGCCAGAACCTGCAGCGTAGCTCACATTAGCCGGGTCAAACGACCCGGCTACGAAGGAAATCGGCTGCCCGCTCGATGACGCCTCAGCGGATGCCCTCACATCGAAAAAGCTGCTTCCCAAGGTGAGTTTGCATGCCACGAACTCACCATCTGCAACGCCCCCGGTGCCCACAACGGGCGTATTCTTCGGATACCACTTGTAGCCCGCAACGGTAGAGCCTAGCCACATGCCAGTAATGGACAGTCCCGGACGAGAATCCGTAATCTCGTAAGGAACGAATCGATAGGCGGCCCGCTCAGCATCACCCGTATATGAAAAAGTTAATAGAACGCCAGTGTCAGTAACCTCGACGGAAAATTTGACCATGTCCGGTCTCACAATGTCGCGGTAGGAAACCCCATCGATCCACGCCCCATTCTCTAAACTCCATTCGGATAATGGATACTTTGAAAAAACCTGGGCAGCCGAGGCCCCTATTGCGAGTCCATGTTCGACGGGATTACGGGTATACCTTTGTGTGCATCGGTATACCGATCCCTCGTCTATCGGAGTTCGCCCTCCTAGTATCCAAAAACTGTTCCCTAGATCTTCGGTAAACGTAGTGTAGTAATCAAAATCAATGCTTCCTGCAGGAAGCATAGACTGACCTCCGCCAAAACCAGCAAATGCCTCAATCGAATCAATCTCTTCGCCAACGCTCGCGTCCGCTCGGCCTCCAGGCGCTTCAGATGCTGCCTCAGACGTAATAGGCCGAGAAACCTCGCAGCCCTCATCGAACGCCTCGCCGCCGATCCAGCGGACGGAGTCGGGGATGTCTACGCTCTCGAGGGCGGTGCCCTTGAAGGCGGCGTAGTCGATGGTCTTGAGGGTGGAGAGGAGCGAGACCTCCTTGAGGTTCGTGCAGCCGGCGAAGGCAGACTCGCCGATGGAGGTGACGCCCTCCGGTATCGTGACGCTCGCGAGGAACACGGCGCCCTCGAAGGCGCCCGGCTCTATCTGCGTCACCTGGTAGGTGACGCCGTCCACCTTGGCGTAGGCGGGGACGTCTATATGGGCGGGGGTGGCGGTCCTGTCGCCTGCCCACCTGACGGAGAGGTCCATGCTGGCCTGGTAGGAGAAGGAAAGGCCATCCTTTGGCTCGGCAGCCTTGCGGGCGTCGACCTCGGCCTGCTCCTCGCGGGTGAGCTCGAGGTGGCCCTTGCCGTTCTGCAAGGGGGTTATGAGGCTGCGGTCCTCGGCCACGCCCTCGTCGTCTACGCCGATGACGCCCTCGATCTCGCCGAAGGGCGCACCCATGATGATCTGGTCGGTAAAGAAGCCGTAGTGGAACCACGTCTTGCGCTTCTCGAGCATGTCGGTCTTTTCCGACAATGCCACGCTGCCGCTCACGCGCTCCGCGCCCTCGCCGGTGACGGCATAGTTGGTGCCGGGCACCACGATGGTGAGACGCCCGACCTGCTCGTCGGTAAACGCGCCAGGCTTGGTGACGTTTCCGTCCTCGTCCCTCTCGGCAGCAGCGATTGATTCCATCTTGCCGAACGACATGACCGTCTCGAGGGCCGATGCGTCCACGAACGCGCCTGCCGCTATCGCCTTGCACTCGAGCGGGATGCGGGCCACTACCATGGCAGGGGGCGCCCACACGAGCTCAAGGGCATCATCCGCGAAGGCAGTCCCGTCAGACGACGACTGCCCTGCCGCAGAGCGGAACAGCATCCCTGCGACGCTTGAATAGGCACCATTGCTAGCAACCTCGATAGCCGCAAGCGCCGGGAACGCCGCCGCAAGGCCTTCAGTCTTGATAGCCTCCACCGTTTGCGGCATCGCAAGCGAAGTGACCTCGTCGGCCACCTGCCCCTCGGCGATCTCGACAGCTTTCACAATCGCGCCATCGCCCACCGTCTCGGGAACAACGAGCGCACCCTCAAGAGCAGCGCTGTCCTCGAACCCGACGAGCGTAGCCGCCCCATCGGCCACCTTATAAACAAGGCCGCCGTCAGTAACCTCAGCACCAGCAGCAGGCTCGTCCGCAAATGCCGGCAAGAGAGCGGCTGCAGGCAGCATCGTCACTGCCAGCAGCAGAGCCAGCATGACGGAGACAAGACGAGCGCCAGTCTTCCAACCGCCCTGCAGGGCCCCTTCCCCTTCGTCATTCTGAGCAAAGCGAAGAATCTTCCCCGTTGCTGGTCGAGAGCACCTTCCAGAGTGCGACGACATCCCTCTCGCAGCATGGAAGATTCCTCGTCGGGGCTTCGCCCACTCCTCGGAATGACGAGAGGACTCTCCCATAGCGCCTGTTGGAGCCAGCGGCGTAGACCATCCGGCGGAGGCGTCATGATGTTGTGACATTTCCATTCCTTCCCGTTGCGTCCTCGCGTTCAGGCCTGCGGTGGGATAGAATGGATACCGCAAAGGCCGCCCCGCGAGGGCGTGTCCGATGACTGGTGTTGCAACCTCCTTGCTTGGCGGTAGGCGAGGTTGCGCACCATTTTTTTGACCCTGCTTACCTCAACAGGGATTGCTCATAGCTCCAATGCACTAGTAGAAATCAAATGAATAAAATTGGAGAACGTACAGCAAATCCGTTGTGCCGATTCTCGACATACGCACCCCTTCCTATGATTCCCGATTGCTTTGTCGGCAGGTACGCCCCAAAACCAAAAAAGGCGCGTCCCTCACAAGGAGGGAACGCGCCGTGCAAAAAGGTCTCCTCCTTGTTGCCAGACAAGTTCAGCCGAAAACTCGTATCAGCACATAGCTTCCACGCACGGTTGATGAGGAGAGCACTTGATGCCCTACACTCCACACGTGGATATATATGCTTGTTTGATACGAAAGAATAAGTGAGTTCCGTACGCACTCATCGTCGGCTTATATGAACTTATCTGGCGACTCACATAATACCCGTTTTGTTCGCCCCCACCTATATCAAACAAAACGTCCACAACTTCCTGTCCTACCCACTCCAACAATCAGACGCTCGTGCATGTTGCCATATTCATATAATAGTATGTATAATTATATGAATATCTAGCAAGGGAGCTCACATGCCTACCGTCAAGCCTATATCTGATCTGCAACGAAACATGGCTGACATCAGCCGCGAATGCATGGAGACCAAAAAGCCCATCTACCTCACCAAAAACGGAGCGGCAACGCTAGTAGTCATGGATGCCGAAGCCTTCGATGAAGAAATGGCGCTGCACGAGGCTGTCTTCGAACGTGAGTCTCGGGTATATAGTGCCATCATGCGCGGAGTCGAAGACGTGCGCGAAGGGCGGATTCGAACGTTCGCTCAGGCCCAGAAAGATGCGCACGTATTCCGGACGGCGCGCAATGCATGACGACGAGAACCAGCCACACTTCAAAATAGTACTGACTGACGAGGCCTACTTCGCCTATGCTTCACTGCCAAGCGAGCGGTTGCTCAAGCGCATGACTAATGACATTGGCCTCCTGGCATGCACGCCTCTGCTTGGTCGTACCTACGATCCCGCCTATGAGGCAAAACGGCCACCATTTCCCTGCAGAGTGCTCTACTGTGAACACTACGGCATCTACTACGGCGTCAACGACGATGAGAGTCTTGTTACGATATTCGCCATCGAAGACCAACGGCGCAATCCCCGTAAGCGTTTCTCCTCGTTTGAATATGGCCTCGAGCGCCTTGATTAGTTCGCGCTGACCGCAACGGGCAGTCTAGACGTCCTGCTGAGGCAGAACACGCATCACCGCGTCAACGATGCCTTGGGGGTTGAGGCCGATGTCAGCCAGGAGGAGGTCGCTTTTGCCTTGCATGATGAAGCGATCGGGGATGCCGAGGGTGATGGCCGGGGTCGTGCAGCCAAGGCGCGACAGCACCTCTAGCACGCCTTCGCCAGCGCCGCCTTCCAAAACGCCCTCCTCGGCGGTCACCACGAGGCGCGTCTCGGCAGCGCGCTGGATGGCCTCTTCGTCGAGGGGCTTGGCCCACACCATGTCGACGACGCGCGCCGTGATGCCCGACTCCGCCAGCAGGCCAGCGGCGTCCTGAGCGGCCTTCACCATGCGCCCGAAGGCTAGGATTGCAACGTCAGCACCCTCGCGCACGGTAATCGACCTGCCTACTTCCAGCATCTCAGGCTCTGCCGAGCCATCTACGTACACCGTCTCGGCCGACCCGCGCGGATAGCGAATCCCCACCGGTCCCGATAGCCGGAGCGCCGTATGCACGGCATCGGACAGCCGTCGCTGGTCAGATGGCACGATGAGTTTCATGTTAGGCACCATGCGCATCATGGCCATATCAAAGACGCCGTGATGCGTGGGGCCGTCATCGCCCACCAAGCCAGCGCGGTCGAGCGCGAACACGACATCGAGGTTGGGCAGCGCCACGTCCACGATCATCTGGTCGAGCGCACGCTGCATGAAGGTGGAATAGATGGCGCAGACCGGCTTTTTGCCCGCGATGGCAAGCCCCGAGGTCATAGCCACGGCTTGCTCCTCGGCAATGCCGACGTCGATGAAGCGCTCGGGGAACTCAGCACGAAACGCCTTGAGCCCCGTGCCGCCCTCCATGGCAGCCGTGATGGCGACGATGCGCTCGTCAACACGCGCCTCGCGCGTGATGGCGTCGCTGAACACCTGCGTGTACGTGCGCGCGCCAATGCCCGCAGCCTTGCCAGGGGCAGACACAGCCTCGCCGGTGATGGGGTTGTACGGCCCCACCCCATGGAAGCGCTCCGCTTGCTCCTCGGCTGGCCCAAAGCCGGCACCCTTCTTCGTGACCGCATGTATCAGCACGGGCTCGTCCATCGGCAGCACCAGCTCGAGCATCTCGCGCAGGCCCTTGATGTCATGTCCGTCGATGGGCGGCGTGCACACGATGCCCAAGTGCTCGTAGATCATCGACTGCGGGATGAACATCTGCTTCGTCGCCTCTTTGGCGCGCTTGCCGAACTCGGCGAATGCGTTCGAGGTGCGGCCGCCGCGCTCCAACTTGTCCTGCAGCGCCTCGCGCACGTCGCGATAAGACGCCATGGCACGCACGTTGCCGAAATGCTTGACGAGCGCACCCACATTGCGCGAGATGGACATCTCGTTGTCATTAAGGATGATGACCATCGGCAGCTGCTGGCTGCCGATGTAGTTCAGCGCCTCGAACGCCATGCCGCCCGCAAGCGCCGCATCCCCGATGATGGCGATGATCTTCTCGTCGGTGCCTGACAGCTGCTTGGCCTTCGCAAGGCCTGACGCCACCGAGAGCGAATCAGATGCATGTCCTGACGGGTGCGTGTCGTAGACGCTCTCGCTCGGCCGCGGGAACCCCGAGATGCCGCCATACGTGCGCAGCGTGTCAAATCGGTCAAGGCGCCCCGTCACCAGCTTGTGAGCGTAAGACTGGTGCCCCACATCAAACACGATCTTGTCCTTGGGGGCATGCAAGACGCTATGGACCGCCAAGATGATATCGACAGCCCCCAGCGAGGACGCCACGTGTCCGCCATTGCGCGAGGTGGTGTCTATGATCTGGCGACGTATCTCGGCCGCCAATATCTCGAGCTCAGGAACGCTGAGGGCATGAAGGTCCTCAGGGGAAGAGACGCAATCGAGTATGCGCTTATCGCACTGAAGCATCCTTGTCGCTTTCGTCGGATGATAGAAGTGAGGACGGCTCTGCAGCGCCCTCGGCAGCCAGCTCCTCGGAAACGCTTTCGCCGGCATCCATCGATGGGACATCCGCCTCAGATGTGGCTGCTTCGCCAGCAGATACGCCATCGACACCTGCCCCGTCAACGTCATCTGCCGCGATGACCTCTTCCTCGGGAGGCAGGATATCGGCCTCGCTCAGGTCGCATGCCGCCAGCCCCAGCTTGACTGCCTCCTCGTACAAGGCAAGCGCGTCGTCCAGCGAGATGCCCTCTTGGGCTATCTCGTCGACGATCTCGTCGAGCCGCGTCTTGACGGACGAGAAATCAGCGGATTCCTGCTGCTCCATCATGCCTCCTCGATCTGGCGGGCAAGGTTGCCGAGCATGCCGTTCACGAACTTGGGGGAGTCGTCATCCCCACCAAACGACTTGGCCATCTCGACCGCCTCGTTGATGGAGACCGATATCGGCACCGCATCGACATACAGCATCTCGTACAAGGCGATGCGCAGTATCGCAAGGTCCATGACCGGCATGCGCTCGATCTTCCAATTGCGCGAGCTGGTCGAAAGCCGCTCGTCGATCTCCTCGAGATGGTCTTCGACCCCCTCGACCAGGCTATACGCGTAGTCGGTCACTGTGCTCTCAAGGCAGCTGATGTCGCCTGCCTTCAGCAGCTCCAAGGCCGACGTGTTGCGAATGGCACCCGTGTAGAGGATTTGGGCAGCGCATTTGCGCGCTGACGTACGTTCGTGTTGATGAGCCATGGCTAGTTCTGACCGAAGCTGATGCCGTCAATGTAGATGTCCACAAAGGACACCTCGACGCCAACCTGCATGAGCAGGGCATCCGCCACAGCCTGGCGAATGTTGGCCGCAAGCTCAGGAAGGACATAGCCATACTCCACCGTGAGGTGGAGCGTGATCTCGAGTTTGCCCTCCTCGTCACGACGGCTTTCGATGCCGGAAGTCGATGGCTTGTTGGCAAGCTTCGTGAAAAAGCCGCTCATGACCGGGTCACCGAGGGCAGACACGCCCTCGGTTTCGCTCACCGCGATTGAGATGATGGTGTCGATCACGCCCGGAGCGAGCGTGATGTTGTCCTTGGCCTGAGACTGCGTCATCGCAAATCTCCCATCTGCGTCTCGAGGAAATCGGTCGTCGCTTCCCCATCGATGAAGACCTGGTTGTCCAGCACGCGCTTGTGGAACGGAATGGTCGTCGCGATGCCCTCGATGACGAACTCGTCCAAGGCGCGCTTGGCGCGGGCAATCGCCTCGTTGCGATCTTGGCCATAACAGATGAGCTTGGCCACCAGCGAGTCGTAGTACGGCGATATGCGCGACCCCTCCTGTAGGTACGTCTCGACGCGTACGCCCGGACCGCCCGGCAGCCGCAGCTTCGTGATGGTGCCAGGGCACGGGCGGAAGCTGTGCTCGGGGTCTTCTGCGTTGATGCGCATCTCGATGGCATGGCCCTGCGGCACAAACGGCATGCGCCCTGCGCAGCTGATGGGCTCGCCAGCCGCAATGCGAATCTGCTCCTTGAT
The DNA here is from genome assembly GCA_910585565.1 of uncultured Eggerthellaceae bacterium. Taxonomy (GTDB): domain Bacteria; phylum Actinomycetota; class Coriobacteriia; order Coriobacteriales; family Eggerthellaceae; genus MGBC163016. Next base: position 12,370 of record CAJUFC010000110.1, read on the forward strand.
GATGTCGGTGTCGGTGATCATCTCGGTGACCGGATGCTCTACCTGCACGCGCGTGTTCATCTCCATGAAGTAGAAGTTGCCGTCCTGGTCGAGCAAGAACTCGATCGTGCCGGCATTGCGGTAGTTGACCGCACGCATGGCCTTGACGGCCGCTACGCCCATGGCACGGCGAGTCTCGTCGGTCAGCGCCGGAGAGGGTGCCTCCTCAAGCAGCTTCTGGTGGCGACGCTGGATGGAGCAATCGCGCTCGCATAGCGTGACATAGTTGCCAAAGTCATCGGCCAGCACCTGCACCTCGACGTGGCGCGGGCGCAAGACGAGTTTCTCGAGATAGACGCCACCGTTGCCGAAGGCAGCCTCAGCCTCAGCGCTCGCCGCCTTGAACTGCGGCTCGAGGTCAGCAGGGTCATGCACCTCGCGCATGCCCTTGCCGCCACCGCCCGCCGTTGCCTTGATGAGCACCGGATAGCCAACACGCTCAGCGAACGCGCGTGCGTCCTCGACGCCGGCACAGATGCCATCCGAGCCCGGCACCGTCGGCACCGCGCAAGCCATCATCGTCTCGCGCGCCGAGGCCTTGTCGCCCATGCGCTCGATGCACTCAGCCGAAGGCCCGATGAACACGAGGTCGTTGTCAACGCAGGCACGCGCGAACTCGGCGTTCTCAGCCAAGAAGCCATAGCCTGGGTGAATAGCCTCGGCGCCCGTGTTCTTGGCCGCCATGATGATGCTCGGGATCTGCAGGTAGCTCTTGTTGGAAGGAGCCGGCCCGATGCAGACAGCCTCGTCGGCATACTGCACGGGATAGGTGTCTGCGTCCTCGGTCGAATAGACCGCGACGGTCTTGATGCCCAGCTCGCGAGCGGCGCGCATGACACGCAGCGCCACCTCGCCACGGTTTGCAACCAGTATCTTTTGAAACATTATGCCTGCTCCGGGGGAACGGTCGGAATCTTCTCATGAGGCTCGACGTAGAAGAGCACGTCACCGAACTCAACGGGCGTGGCATCCGTCAGGCACACCTCACGCACTGTGCCCATCTCCTCGGCAGTGATCTCGTTCATGAGCTTCATGGCCTCGACGATGCACAGCGTCTCGCCTGCAGCAACCTCGTCGCCCACCTTGACGAACGGCGGCTCGCCCGGTGCGGGAGCCTCGTAGTAGGTGCCGACCATCGGAGCCGTCACGGGGCGCCACGTGCTCGGGCGCTCGTCGGTCTGTGCCGGTGCGGCAGCTGGTGCCGCGGCCGGAGCTGCTACCGCCGGAGCCGCAGCCGCCACCGGGGGCGCTGCCACCGCCACGGGCATCGCTGCCATCTCGCTCGGCATGCGCACGGCAATGCGCACGCCCTCTTCCTCGACGACAATCTCGCCAACGCCGCTCTCCTCAGCAACCTTGACCAGCTCGCGAATCTGGTTGATGTCCACGTAGTCCTCCTCTTTGGTACCGCTGGATTCCTGCTCGAGCATGAAATCCACCTTTTCGGATGTGCGGTGCTTGCTCAGATACGTCCTTGCTTCGTTCGGGAAGAGCGCG
>CAJUFC010000111.1 GCA_910585565.1 uncultured Eggerthellaceae bacterium
CAACGGCAACGCTCGCGAAGATTCTGATGTCGATCTGCTCGTCGCCTTCGAAACGAATCCGGCCAGTCTTTTCGATGTGGCCAAAGTTCTCAGCGAAATGGAAAACGCTTTCGGGTCTCCCGTCGATATCGTCAAAGAGTTCTTGGCCGCAGGATCGTTCTTGGCTATAGACAAGAACGTATCCCTTATAGAACTATGTGCTGTCCAGGCCACTAGATACGACGGCATATTGACACCCAGCACCACTTGCGACAGAGCACGACACCGATGCGCCCGAAGGCGAATCAGCGTTACATACCGCCGAGGCGCTCCTTGGCTTTGGGGGTGAGGGCGAGCTTGTTGCCGTTTTGGGCGACGAACGTAAGGGCACGCTTCTCCTCGGCGCGGTTGCCGAGCTTGTACTGGGCCGAGGCCTCGTCCCAGGCGTACTCGACGCGGATGCGCATGGGATACAGGTCGCTCGTCGCGATGGAACGCGCGAGCGACGCGATGGCATGCTGGTCGCCTGAGGCGCGGGCGTCGAGCACCTTTTGCTGGCTCAGCAGGAACTCGCGCAGATGCGCCACCTTAATCTCGGAGGACTCGTCGCACCACGCAAGCCCCTGCCTCAAGAGGCCAAGCGCATCTTCGGGGCTTTCGAGCTTTTCTGCCAGCGGCAAGAGGTTCACGAGGATGCCGGCGCGCATGGCCGGGTTCTTGGCCGCATGCATGCTGGTCGCAAGGCCCTCGGCGATCTCCTTCGCCTTGCCGACCTGGCCCACGTCCAAGAGCGCCTGGGCATAGTAGCCCAGATACCACGAGCCCATCTGGTTGCAGGGAAACGTGATGGCCTCGGCGAGCCATGCCCCCTCTTGGATGAGCGCCTCCGGGTCGCATTCGTCGTTGTAGTGGGCCAGATACCCGTCAACGGTCCCTTCGGCCTTGCGCTCGAATATCCCATAGCCCAGAAACAGCCCCACCACGAACAGCACGAACATCATGACAAGGCCGCCGATGGAGGCCGCCATAAGCTGGCCCGTGACGAGCGGCCAGATGGTAGAGCCGATGACCGGCAGCGCCACGGCGATGATGCAGACGAAGATGGCGTACTTCTTGAAATAGGCAATCACGGGCGGTTCCTCCTGCCGTGCGGGCACTGTGCCCGCGTCAGTCCTCGATGCCGTCAGTGTTGCGAATAAGCTTACGCTTTATCTTGCCACCGATCGTCTTGGGCAGCTCGTCTGTAAACTCGACGATACGTGGATACTTGTACGGCGCCGTCGTGTGCTTGACGTGCTCTTGCAGCTCCTTCACGAGCGCATCTGAGGGCTCGTACCCGCGCGCCAGCACGACCGTCGCCTTGACGACCTTGCCGCGGATGGGGTCAGGGGCCGCCGTCACGGCGCACTCCACGACAGCCGGATGCTCGACGAGCGCGCTTTCTACCTCGAAGGGCCCGATGCGGTATCCCGAGCACTTGATCACGTCGTCGTTGCGGCCGACGAAGAAGCAGTAGCCGTCAGAGTCCTTCCATGCCACGTCATGCAGGTTGTAGTGGTCGCCGCCGACAGCCGCGCGCGTCGCCTCGTCGTTTTGGTAGTAGCCGACGAAGAGCCCCGGCGGATAGGCCTCATCCAGTCCGGTGACGCAGATCGCGCCCTCCTCGCCTTCCTCCACCTCGACGCCGTCGTCATCGAGCAGCTTGATGTTGAGCAGCGGCGAGGGCTTCCCCATGGAGCCGGGACGCGGCTCGATCCAGGGAAACGTGGCCAAGAGCACCGGGCCTTCGGTCTGGCCGAAGCCCTCGCGGATCTTCTTGCCGGTCAGCCGCTCCCACTGAAGGGTCACTTCAGCGTTCAGCGGCTCGCCAGCCGTCGCGAAGTTCTGGATGCTGGAGAGATCGTAGTCTCCCACGTTCTCCTGCAGCATGA
>CAJUFC010000112.1 GCA_910585565.1 uncultured Eggerthellaceae bacterium
AAACGTGACGCGCGAGGCCCCGAGGCTGTACGGCTCGAGCGCCCCATCCTGCTCGCCGGGCGCGATGCGGTAGCCCTCCAAGCCTGCTCGCGTCGAGGCATCGGTGGGAGATACCGGGGCGTCCGCGCCAGGCACGGGCGCCTCCTCAGCCCCAGCGGTGCCGAGCGGAAGGAGGCTCACAGCCACCAGCAGCGCCAAGATGCCCGCGATCGATCGTTTCAAAGTCATGTTATTGCGACGCCTTCCATTTGTGATAGCCCAACACCAGCTCTTCCAAGTCGCCATCGAGCACCGCATCCACGTTGCTCGTCTCGATGCCGCTGCGCAGATCCTTCACCATGCGATAGGGATAGAGCACGTAGTTGCGGATCTGCGAGCCGAACGAATTCTCCATGACGTCCCCGCGCAGGCCCGCTAGCTCCTCGGCGCGCTTGCGCTCCTCCAGCTCGTACAGCTTGGCCTTGAGCACGCGAAACGCCGCCTCCTTGTTCTGCAGCTGGCTCTTCTCGTTCTGGCATGTGACCACGATACCTGTCGGCAGGTGCGTGAGGCGCACAGCCGAATCGGTGGTGTTGACGCACTGCCCTCCCGGGCCGCTCGAGCGATACACGTCCACGCGCACATCTGCCGGATCGATGTCGACCTCGATCTCGTCCGGGATGACAGGGAGCACCTCCACGGCAGCAAACGTCGTGTGCCGGCGCTTCTTGTCATCGGTCGGCGAGATGCGCACGAGACGATGGACGCCCGCCTCAGACGACAGCATCCCGAACGCGTTGCGACCCTCGATCTGCACGACCGCCTTGTCAAGGCCGATGCCCTCGCCCGGAACGATATCAAGCTCGACCACCTTCCAACCCTTGTCGGCGGCATAGTGGCGATACATGCGATAGAGCATCTCGGTCCAGTCTTGGGCCTCCAGGCCGCCTTGGCCGGGATTGATGGACACGATGGCGTCCCCGCCGTCAAACCGGCCCGAGAACCACGAGGTCACCTCGAGCATGTCAAGCATCTTGCCAAGCTCGGAGGCGGCCTGTGCGCACTCCTCGGCAAACGAGTCGTCTTCTCCGGCCAGCTCGAAGGCGGCCTGTGCGTCAGCGAGCTTGGCAGCCGCAGCATCGTATTCCGCTATCACCTCGCGCAGGTTCGACGCCTGCTTCGAGACATCCTGGGCGTTTTGGGCGTCATCCCAAAAGCCCGGAGACGACATCTCCGCCTCCAGCTCGGCCAGCTCGGCCATCTTCTCGTCGATATGCAAGAACCCCCGCGCGTCCTCCACGCGCTGGGCCAAAGCCTCTAGCTGCTTCTTATCTGCTATCTCTGCCATATGCCTTACCTAAATCGATTTCGTGAGAGCTCCCCGGTCGCCGCAACGCCAGCGAGAAGCGTCACATTGCCCGAGATCGCGACGTTTTGCGCACAAGCGCGGCCTTCGCGCCGTGAGGATAAGCGAGAAAGCCGCGAGATGGGGGGCTGTGGCGCTTCGCAGCCAGCAAGAGGTCCGGCCGTCCCGACAGGGCGGCCGAAACCCATTAGGCGCCGTGGCACTTCTTGAACTTCTTGCCGCTGCCGCACGGGCACAGATCGTTCCTGCCCACGTTGGCATACGGGTCCTCTTTGTCCTTTACGTAGGTCACGGCCTTTTGCTGCGCCGGCTGAGGAGCGCGCGCGGCGGCATTCGCCATGCCCGACACGCTGACCGATGATGCCGCCTGGGCACCCGCGCCCGAGATGCTGCGCACTGACGTATCCTGCAGCGCGCTTTCCGGCGACGAGTAGGACATCTTGGTCTGGTCGGCCTCCGGCGCCGGCTCGGCGACGCGAATGTTGATCTCAAGGCGCAGGAAGGTGCGCAAAAAGTCATCGTACATGGTGGCCGTGAGGTTCTGAAACGCGTTGTACGCCTCGTTCTTGTACTCCACGAGCGGGTCGCGCTGGCCCAAGGCGCGCAGCCCGATGCCTTGGCGCAAGTAGTCCATCTCGGAGAGGTGCGCCATCCAGCGCGTGTCGATGATACGCAGCAGGATCTGGCTTGCCAGCTGCTCGGTCACGTCCGGGCCGAGCACTTGCGCCTTCTCGTCATAGATGCCCGCGATCTCGTCGATGAGCGCATCAGAGACGACTGACGGGTCTTCGTCGTGGTCGACGCCGGCAACCGTGAAGCTGTCGCGGCCCGTCATGTTGGCCGCCCACAGCTCCAGCGCACGCGCATCCCACTCGTCCGCATCGCTGCCGACAAGCGTCTCGTTGACCTCGGCGTTCACCGCATCCGCGATGATCTCGGGGATGGAGTCGGTGACGGTCTTCCCGTCAAGGATGGAGTTGCGCTCCTCGTAGATCGCCTTGCGCTGCAGGTTCATGACGTCGTCGTACTCGAGGACGGTCTTGCGCGATGCGAAGTGCATCGACTCGACCTGTCGCTGCGCGCTCTCGATGGACTTCGACACCATCGATGCCTGAATCGGCATGTCGTCTTCCATGCCGGTCTTTGCCATCATGGCGGCGATGGAGTCCATGCGATTGCCGCCGAACAGGCGCATGAGGTCGTCTTCGAGCGAGAGGTAGAACTGCGTCACGCCTGGGTCGCCCTGACGGCCGGCACGACCGCGCAGCTGGTTGTCGATGCGGCGCGACTCGTGGCGCTCGGTGCCGATAACGCAGAGGCCCCCTGCCTCCTTCACGAGGCGCTGCTCTTCTGCGCAGATCGCCTGTGCGTCAGCGAGCGCACGCTCGTGCTCGTCTTGCGGCGCGAACAGCTCGTTCGGCTCGCCGTCGTCGGTGAGTTCGGGCGCGTCCGGGTCATACCCGCGCTCGCGCAGGATGTCGAGCGCCAGCATGTCAGCGTTGCCACCCAAGATGATGTCGGTGCCGCGGCCCGCCATGTTGGTCGCGATGGTGACCGCGCCCACGCGCCCTGCCTGGGCCACGATGGTCGCCTCGCGCTCGTGATGCTTGGCGTTCAGCGTCTCATGCCGGATGCCGCGCTTGTCCAAAAGGCGCGACAGCTTCTCGGAGTTCTCGATCGACACGGTGCCGATGAGACAAGGCTGCCCTGCTGCATGGCGCGCAGCGATGTCGTCGGCCACCGCGTTGAACTTAGCCTCGATCGTGCGGTAGATGAGGTCGTTGCGGTCGTCCCTGATGACAGGTCGGTTCGGCGGGATGGCAAACACCGGCAGGTTGTAGATCTGGCGGAACTCCGCGTCCTCGGTCATGGCGGTGCCTGTCATGCCAGACAGCTTGTCGTAGAGGCGGAAGTAGTTCTGCAGCGTGATGGTGGCCAGCGTCTGGTTCTCCTCGCGGATGCGCACGCCCTCTTTGGCCTCGATCGCCTGGTGCAGGCCCTCGGAATAGCGCCTGCCCTCCATGATGCGGCCCGTGAACTCGTCGACAATCTTGACCTCGCCGTCGATGACGACGTAGTCCACGTCGCGATGGAAGAGGAACTGCGCCTTGAGCGCCTGCTGCAGGTGATTGGCCATCTGACCCGACGGGTCGGCATAGATGTCCTCGATGCCCAGCGCCCCCTCGACGCGCTCGAGGCCCACCTCGGTCGTCGTGATGGTCTTTTTCGCCTCGTCCATGTCGAAGTCCTCGCCCTCGACGAGCGACGGCATGACGCGCGCGAACTGCTTGTAGGTGTCAGCGGCGCGCGCACCCGCACCCGAGATGATGAGCGGGGTCCTGGCCTCGTCGATGAGGATGGAGTCCACCTCGTCGACGACGGCAAAATGGTGCCCGCGCTGGACGCGTGCCTCAGCCGTGCCGACCATGTTGTCGCGCAGGTAGTCGAAGCCGAACTCGGAGTTGGTGCCATAGGTCACGTCGGCCTCGTAGGCGACCCTCTTCTGGTCGAGCGGCATGCCGTTTTGGATGAGTCCCACCTTCATGCCCAAGAAGCGGTAGATGCGCCCCATCCACTCGGAGTCGCGCTTGGCCAGATAGTCGTTGACCGTCACGATGTGCACGTTGTGTCCCGGGATGGCGTTGAGGTATCCCGCCAACGTGGACACGAGCGTCTTGCCCTCGCCGGTCTTCATCTCGGCGATCTCGCCGGCGTTCAAGGCCATGCCGCCGATCAGCTGCACGTCGAAGTGCCGCATCCCGACCGCGCGCACGCCCGCCTCGCGCACGGCCGCAAACGCCTCGGGCAGAAGGTCATCCAGCGTCTCGCCGGCGGCGTAGCGCTGGCGGAACTGCTCGGTGAGCCCGGCAAGCTCCTCATCGCTCAGTGCCTGCATCTTCGGCTCGAGTGCCGTGATGGCATCTGCGGTGGCTTGGCGCTTTTTGAGCTGTTTGCCCTCTCCGGCAGACAGCAGCTTAGATAGAAATCCCATATGCGTTGTATCCGTCTTTCCTTAGATGATGTGCTCATGGTTGGTATTGCATGACATTTTAATACAGCAGCCCCGATGCGCCTAGAACGCCTCCTCGCTCTCGATGATAGAGTTATAAAGCTCCACAATCGCAGAAGACGGGTCGATGCCAAGCCGCTCGACGAGGACGCGCCGACACGCGAAGTACGTCTCGAGCGCCGAGGCACGCTGCCCTGCAGCGAGCTGCGCCCTCATCAGCGTCGCATACGAGTCCTCGCGCAGGTCATCGCGCCTCAACGCCTCGCGAGCGAACCAGAGCGACCCGCGCGGCTCCCCCAACATCGCCAGGCGCGTCGATGCGGATATGAGCCCGTCGATGAGCTGGTCTTTGTATCGCGCGCGCAGCTCGGCCACGAACTCGTTGTCGGTGACATCGGGCAGAAAGTCCTCCGAGAACCGATGTGCCACCTGCTCGAAGACATCTTCCCACGACACCACGTCCTCGCCCCCGAACAGAAGCGAGCGCGACAGGCGATCGAAGTCGTCAAGGTCGGTGACGACGAAGCGCGCATCGAGCCGATATCCCGTCTGCGAGCGCAGCAGATACGGACACGCCCCATTCACCGAGAGCTCCTTTTTGAGGCTTCCCCAGATGACATAGAAGTTGCGCTTGCAGAAGGCCTCGTCAGAGCCTGGCCACAGCATGCCGGTCAGGCGCCTGCGCGACACCTCCCGCCCTCGCCCGATTGCGAGCAGCGCCAGCGCGAGCTTGGCCTTCCTGCGCCCGAACGTGCACGGCGTGCAGGCATCGTCCTCGATGTGCGCATCAAAGCCGCCAAAGAGCCCGATTCGCAACACCGGGGTATGCGCGCGAATCGCCACGCTCTTGCTCAGCGAGGGTCCCTGCGCCCGAAACGGGTCGGGATGCGTCAGCCGGTACGTCTCCTTTGCGAGCTCGGCTTGGTCACGCCTGCGCACGAGCTCCTTCGATTGGCCTGAGAGGTATGCCTCCATCTGGATGGAGGCGCCTTGGACGGACGGAGGCAGCGTCAGCGCGAAATCCATCGGGTGAGCATCCGAGCAGGCGCGCAACGCCTCAGAGGCCACCATGCACACCCATTTGGGGATGGCCTCCCCTGCACCCATGATGCGACCGTTCGCAAAGTCGGCGATGCGGTGCCACAGGATGCGCGCCTGGGGACCCTGCGCATCGCGCCTGAGCGCGTCGCGCAGATACCAAGCTCCGAACAGCAACAACACGTTGGAAACCTTGTCGGCATCCGTCCCGCCAGCGCGATTCGGCACGACGCCAGGCACGGCGCGCATGCCCGCGTCGGCCACGCGCGCCAAGCCGTCCCACGCATCAAGCATCGCTGCGTCCCCCTGGCAGCGAGCATCCATCAGCTCCAAGGCGCACTCCCAGTCAAACGGATCGTTTCGCACCTTGCGCGCGGCATCGGCGACGCTTTGCATCGTTTGCAGCTGACGGATGCGCTCGAGCGCCGCCGCGCAATCCTCCGTTGCGAAGTCGTCCCGCGTCTGCGAATCCAGCACGAGGCATGCCGTCAGATCCTGCCAGTCTGCCTTAGCAGAGCGCATGACGCCCCTGCTCCGGCTCGCAGCCGATGCCGTGTCGCGCAAGACGAACGCCGCCCACGCGCCAATGGCCGTCACGCGCTCGGCATGGGAAGCAGCATGCTTGCGCACGCGCTCATAGAGCCCATCCACCGCAAGCGGCTCTAAGTCAAGCGTCATGGACCAGCCGACCTTTGCCAGCCACTCCGCACCAACCGAACCGTCCGCCGCCTGCTCGATGAACGTCACCGCACGCGCGCTATGCCCCAACTCGAGAAGCTTGTCTGCGATTTGCTCGCAAAGGGTGGCAGCGCCCTCCTTCGAGCCAGAGGAGAGCTCCTTCAAGGGAATGCCCAGATGCTTCGCCACATCGCTCACCTCGACCTCGAACGGCGCGAACGACCGAGAGGCAACGTCAACGCCCAAGAAGGGATAGTGGTCCTCGAGAAAGAGCAGGTCCTCGGCCAGCACCGGGCTTGCAAGCAAGCCCTCCAAGTCAGAGAACGCCCCCTCGCCAAAGAGGAGGATCAGCAACGACGCAAGACGGAGGTCTCCGGGCAGGTCCTCGGCCCTGAACCCCTCGAGAAGGGCCTGCGGCCCCTTGATGCCCCACACAAGGCATGCCACGCGCTCGGCGGCCGCGACGATGTCGCCCTCCCTGCCTGACAGCGTGCCGCGCATGCGCTCGACGGATATCTCCTCGTCGGTCAAGAGGAGGTCTTTGGCACCCAGCATCACCTTGTCCGGGCGCACCGAGGTGAACGTGTCGACCGACGGTACGCACGTCGCGATGACCTCGACGCCGGCGTCGAGCAAATCGTCGATGACGGCGTCAAAGGCAAGGGTGCGATCGGGGTCGAGATGCGGCACGTTGTCGAATACCACCAGCTGGGCGTGCGCGTCGCACGTCTTGATCTGCCTCGACAGGCTGCCGTCATCGAGGTCGCGAAGAAAGCAAGGAGAGTCGCCCTCGATCCAAAACGTGTGGGCGAACCCGAATACGACCTGGGCATACTCGTAGGCAACCGAGCTTTTGCCATACCCTTTGGGCGCCACGACGTAGCGGGCGACGTGCCGCTCCTGAAGGAGACGCCCGGTGATGCTGGGACGCAAGTTGTGATGCGCCCCCGCCACGCTCTTGACGCTCATGCCCCTGCAGTTGCTTTTCTCCACGAACGATGCCATAAGCTACCCTCCTGCGAACGTTGGTTTGCCGGCCACTTGGTCGCAGGCATGATAGGCACCGCACGCGCGCCTTTCAACAGCACGCAAAAGCACAGGTCATCGGGCATTGCCCCGATGCGAACAGGAATCTGGCTCGCTTTTGACAGAGAAAATTGAACCTAAAAGATAGTCAGAATGCGCTCGCTATGAAGATTCTTTGGAGGACTCGATGATCTGAGCGATGCGATCGGAGTACTCGAGGTTCTCAAAGCCCTCCTCGGCAGCCAGGTCGATGATGGGCGCGTCGTTCCACAGCTGCTCGAGGCGATAGTAGTCGCGCGTGTCCGGCTGGAAGACGTGGACGACGATCGAGCCATAGTCGAGCAGCGACCACGAGCCGTCCTGAGACATCTCGCGCGCAAGCGGCTTCATGTCTGCCTTCGTGCGCACATCGTCCTCAATCGCATCGATGATGGCGTCTACCTGATGGGTGTTCCTGGCGGTCACGATCACGAAGTAGTCCGTCACGCCGATGAGGTCAGACACATGCTGGACCATGATGTCGGTCGCCTTCTTGTCGTCTGCGGCGCGTGCCGCGATCAGCGCTGCGTCCCGCAGCGTGCAGGTAGCGGTTCCGTCCATGCTATTCGTACCCTTTCTTCTTGGCTTTCGACTTCTCCTCGGCAAGCGCGTTCCAAATGGCAATGGTATCAGGATGCAAGACCACGTCATGCTCGATGAGGGCGAGCGTCCAAAACTGGTAGATGCGGTAATACAGCTCGTCGAGCGACACCGATCCGATGAGCGAGCGCAGCTGCTCAGCTCGGTCGAACGTGCGCGACGGCTCGATGGCGTCAGCGATGTAGAGCACCTTGTCAAGGTCGCTCATCGAGCGCGCAGCTGTCGTGTGACAGCGCACTGCCGCCAATACGTCTGCGGGAATCTCGGGGTACGCACGCGCGAGCGCCGCTGCCGCAGTGGGGCCGTGCAGCACCTCGGGCATGTATTCCACCACCCATGGGCCCACCTCGTCCACGATTCCCAGCTCTTCGGCGCGACGGCGTATCTCGCCATCGCGCATGCCCTTGTCCCAGTCATGCAAGACGCCCGCAAGCCGCGCCTTGCGCTCGTCGAGCCCATAGGTGCGCGCCAGCAGCGCAGCCGTGTCGGCGACGCCTTGTATGTGCTTGAAGCGCTTCGGCTTCACCCGGCCTTCTACGTCGGCGAGCCGTGCCTGCAAAAACTCCTCGCTCAGCGCATCAGTCATGTGCAGTGCCTCCCTTCGCACGATAGAGCCCGGTACTGATAAGGTATTCGTCTACTGACAGCGGCACGAGGTAGCGCACGGTGCGCCCCTCCCGCACGCGCTGCCGTATCATGCTCGATGAGATGTCGAGCAACGGCGACGTCACCAGCTCGACCGCAAACCCGATGCGCTCGAGCCGGGCAAGCAGCTCCGCGTCGGGCAGATAGCCCGGACGCGACACGCATACGATGTCAACCAGGGACGCCAGATCAGGTGCGTCCTTCCAATCAGGAAGCGTCATGAGCGCGTCTGCCCCCACGATGAACGACAGCCGCACGCATGCCGGGTAGTGCGCGCGCAGCACGCGCGCCGTGTCGACCGTATACGTGATGCCGCTGCGCTCGGCCTCAAGCGCGCTTACGTCAAAGAGCGGGTTGTCGAACGTGGCCAACCGGCACATGTTCAGCCGATCAGCCGCACTTGCGAGCTCTTGGCCCTGCTTGAATGCCGGGTCGCCGGCCACCATGAACACCACGCCATCCATGCCGCATGCCTCGGCCGCCATCTCGGCACATGCCAGGTGTCCGAAGTGTGGCGGGTCGAACGTGCCGCCCATGATGCCCAAATGCGCGCTCGCGCCATCGCGACCCACGTCATCGAACCGCGCACAAATCGCGGGATGCGACAGGCGCCTCTTCTCCTCGAGCGACCTCATGCTAGGAGCGCACCTGCCCATCTCCACGCAAGACGTACTTGTAGGACGTGAGCGCATCGAGCGCAAAGGGGCCGCGCGCATGCAGCTTCTGCGTCGAGATGCCGATCTCGGCACCCAAGCCGAACTGGCCGCCATCGGTGAACGCCGTCGAGGCGTTCACGTACACCGCCGCCGCATCGACCGCGCGGACGAAATAGTTCGCCGCCTCGGCGTCGCTCGTCACGATGGCCTCGGAATGGTGCGTCCCGTACCGGTTGATGTGCGCGACGGCCTCCGTGACGCCTGAGACGCACTTGATGGCAATCTCGGGAGCCAGGTACTCGGTCTCCCAGTCATGCTCGCCTGCCGCCACGACCAGCGCAGACGGCGCGCCTGCGCGCAGGGCCGCCTCCCGCGCACGCTCGTCTGCATGCATCACGACGCCTCGGCTGGCCAGCTCCGGCACGACTTGCGCCAGCAGCTCATCTGCCACTGGCTCGTCCACCAGCAACGTCTCGGCGGCATTGCATACCCCATAGCGACGACACTTGGCATTGACGACGATGTCGCGTGCCATCGCCATGTCGGCTGATGCCTGCACGTAGACGTGGCAGTTGCCCGTGCCCGTCTCGATGACCGGCACCCGAGAGTGCTCGATGCAATGACGGATGAGCCCCGCGCCCCCGCGCGGTATCAGCACGTCCACCAGCCCATGCAGCTGCATGAGCGCATCGGTGGCGCTGCGGTCGGTCGTCGTGATGGCGCAGATGCAGCCATGCGGCATGCCGGAGGACACCGCCGCGTCGGCCAGCACGCGTGCGATGGCCTCGTTCGAGTGCTGGGCCAGGCTGCCGCCGCGCAGGATGCACGCATTGCCCGACTTGAGGCAGATGCCAGCTGCATCCGCCGTGACGTTCGGGCGCGCCTCGTACACGACCGCCACGACCCCCAACGGAACGCTCACGCGCGTAAGCTCTATGCCGTTGTACAGCTCGCGCTGCATGTCGACGCAACCGAGCGGGTCGGGCAGCCGCATGAGGTCTTCGAGCGCAGACGCCATGTCCTCGACGCGCGCGACGTCCAGCATGAGGCGATCCAAGATGGCCTCGCTCGTGCCTGCCGCGCGCGCCGCCTCCATGTCGCGCCCGTTTGCCTCCACGATGCAGGCCGCCTCGGCCCGCAACGCGACTGCCATAGCTTGCAAAGCGCCGTTGCGCGCCTCGGCAGTCGCCAGCGCCAGCTCGGCGCTTGCAGCAGCGGCCGCCTCGGCCAGCGCTGTCACCGAGCGCATCGTTGCGTCGTCCATCGTTTCGTCCCCCTTGGTTACTCGAACACCATGCACTCGTCGCGGTGCACGATGGGCTTGGTCGCCAAATCTCCGATGAGCCGATTGGCCGCCAGTTCCTCGCTCGTCTTGCCACAGGCCAGCTCAATCACATCGCTGGATGCCTCGGCCCGGCCGCGAGCGATGATGACGCCCGCAGCGTCCTCCACATCGATGATGTCGCCTTCGTCAAAGCGCCCGCGCACCTCGCACACGCCGACGGCCAGAAGCGAGCTGCCGCGCCGAACGAGGGCGTCTTTGGCCCCGTCATCCACGACGAGCGCACCGTGCGAGCTGTCGCCAAGCGCGATCCAGAGCTTCTTGGGCGTGATGGAATGCGGGGTCGAGCTGGCCACGAACACCGTGCCCGGGCACTTCCCCTCCACCGTGTCGACGATGGCGCGCTCCGCCTTGCCATGAACGATAGCCAGCGGCGTGCCGGCAGCCATCATGATGCGAGCAGCGCGCACCTTCGTCTGCATGCCGCCCGAGCCTGCAGCGCTCCCCGCACCGCCCGCCACGTCGATGATGGCCTTGTCGATCTGAGTGACCTCGGGAATGAGGCGCGCGGCGGGCACCTCGGCGGGGTTGGCGTCATACAGCCCATCGATGTCGGACGCGATCACAAGCAAGCTGGCATCCACCAGACAGGCCACAAGGGCCGCCAGCGTGTCGTTGTCGCCAAAGCGAATCTGCTCGACCGACACCGTGTCGTTCTCGTTCACGATGGGCACGACCCCCATCGTCAGCAAGCGCTCGAACGTGTCACGCGCATGCAGATAGGCGTTGCGGTCGCTGGTGTCGCGCCGCGTCAGCAGCACCGTTGAGGTCACCATGCCAAACGGCTCGAGCGCCTTGGCCCAGGCCAGCACCAGCTCGCTTTGGCCCACAGACGCTGCCGCCTGCAACGACGGGATGTCGCTCGGGCGCGTGGACATGCCCAGCTTGCCCAAGCCGCACGCGATGGCACCCGACGACACGATGGCGATCTGCCATCCGCGCTCGCGCAGACATGCCAGCTGTGCTGCCAGCATGTCAAGGTATTCCCGGTCGATCGAGCTGGCCGAGGTCGTCAGCGTGGACGAGCCGATCTTGAGCACCAGCCGCTTTGGTTCACGGACATCATACGGCGTCATGGCTATATATCCAACTCTCTATAGATGTCTTCGTCTTCGTCGGCCGCATCATACTCGAACGCATAGCCCGAGATGCGAATCTCGTCCCCGTTCTTGGCTCCTGCCGCCGCCAGAGCAGCGTCAACCCCTGTCCGACGCAACCGATGCTGCAAGAACAGAATTGCTTCCTCGTTCTCCCAATCGGTCTGAACGACCATGCGCTCGACGTTGCGCCCCGAGACGCGATAAGCGCCGTCCTCCTCGACACTCACCTCGAACGCGGCGTCCTTCGCGTCGCGGCGATGCTGCCACACCTGCTCGAAGCGCACCTCGGCCGCCTCGCGGTCGCGCGCCTCCTCGCGCAGCTCGCGCACGCGCGTGGCGATGGCCGCCTTGAGGGAATCCACCCCAGCTCCGGTGAGCGCGCTCACCTGATACAGCTTCGGGTCGATGGGGCTGGGCGCGAACTCGTCGCCGCCTGCAGCAGCAATGGAGTCAGCTCGCACGCGCTCGGCCAGCGCATGGGCAACCTCCTCGGTCCCAGCGACATCCGCCTTGTTCGCCACGACGATGCGCGGGCGCTCTGCCAGCTCTTCGGCATACAGCGCCAGCTCGCGCTTGATGACCTCATAGTCTTCGAGCGGGTCGCGCCCCTCCCAGTCGCCCGTCAAATCGACGATGTGCACGATAAGGGCCGTGCGCTCGATGTGGCGCAAGAACTCATGTCCCAGCCCGCGTCCCGCATGAGCGCCTTCGATAAGACCCGGCACGTCAGCCACGACGAAGCTGTCGTCTCCCGAGCGTGCCACGCCCAGGTTGGGCACGAGCGTCGTGAACGGGTAGTCGGCGATCTTGGGCCGAGCGGCGCTCATCTTGGCGATGAGCGAGGACTTGCCAGCGCTCGGCATGCCTACCAGGGCCACGTCCGCCAACAGCTTCATCTCCAGCTCGACCCAACACTCCTGAGCCGGCTCGCCCAGCTCCGCAAACGCCGGGGCGCGCCTCGTCGAGGTCACGAAGTGCGTGTTGCCGCGCCCCCCCATGCCGCCGTCAGCAACGATGACCTCCTCGCCGTCATGCGTCAGATCAGCAATCATCTCGCCGGGTTCTTTCGTCTCCTCCGAATACTCGCGCACTACCGTGCCCACCGGCACGCGCAAGACGAGGTCAGAGCCACGCGAGCCATGCATCTTGGAGCCTTTGCCATGGATGCCCCGCTCGGCCTTGAAGTGATGCTTGAAACGGTAGTCGATAAGAGAGGACACGGATGCGTCCGCCCTCAGCACGACGTTGCCGCCGTGCCCGCCGTCACCGCCATCAGGGCCGCCCTTGGGCACGTGCGCCTCGCGTCGAAACGACATGCATCCCGCACCCCCGTCACCGCCCTTCACGAATATGTGCACCTTGTCTACAAACAAACCTATCTCCGATTGCTCGCCCGGAAACCGCCCGCCGCTGGCGCCTTGTTGCTCGCAACTCACCTCACGCGAGGTGCCGCCCTAAGCCACACCAAGACGAACGGGCACGTTCATTCCTATAAAAAAAGCCTCCTGCAAACACAGGAGGCTTCATACTTGCTACTTGCTACCAAGCCAAAGCTGATGCTATTCGGCTGGGATCACGTGAATCTTGCGCTTGACGCCTCGCGTGAACTTGAGCGTGCCATCGCACAGGGCAAACAGCGTGTCGTCGCTTCCGCGGCCCACGTTGTCGCCGGGATGGAAGTGCGTGCCGCGCTGACGAACGATGACGTTGCCGGTCTTCACCGCCTGGCCGCCAAACATCTTGACGCCAAGTCGCTGTGCGTGGGAATCACGGCCGTTACGGGTAGAGCCGAGACCTTTCTTATGAGCCATTTCGTATCCCTCCGAACTCTACTCGTTGGCTGCGTCGTCTTTGGCAGCGGCCTTCTTGGTGGCTGCCTTCTTCTCGCCCGCATCCTTCTTGGCGGCCTTCTTGGGCTCGGTATACTTCTCAGAGCCGACTGCCATGATCTGGACGCGCGTGAGGTCCTGACGATGACCCTGCGTGCGCTTGTAGTTCTTGCGCTTCTTGAACTTGAACACCACGATCTTCTTGTCGCGGAACTGCTCAAGCACCACAGCCTCGACCTTGGTGGCTGCAGCCTTGGCCGGATCTGCCTCGACGGTCTTGCCGTCAACGATGCAGATGGCGTCAAGCGTCACCTTGTCGCCGACCTCAGCGTCGAGCTTCTCAACGTTGATCTTGTCACCAGGGGCAACCTTGTACTGCTTGCCGCCTGTCTTAACGATTGCGTACATGAACGGACTCCTTGTTTTTAAGTAAACGCAAGGAGATATCCTAACAATCCGCCTTGCGCACGTCAACGCTATTTTTGCAAACGGTCACCAAAAAAGCTACTCATCGGAAGAATCGCCGTCCTCTGGGTGCTTGCCAGGCTTCTTGCGCGGGTTGTAATAGTGCTTGAGGACCGGCGTCAGCAGCTCTAGCTTGTAGATGGCAAAGCCCGTGATGGTTGCCGCCAGCACGATGGCGACAAGGCGCCATACCCCCTCCGACTCGGCCAACACGATGCTGCAGACAGCCAGAGCCGCCGTCCACAGCCACATGATGGCCACCGTCTTGTCCTGCGAGAAGCCCGCATCCAAAAGACGGTGGTGGATGTGTCCTTTGTCGGGCGCGTCGATGCGCTGATGCGCGCGCACGCGACGGATGATGGCCACGGCCGTGTCGGTGATGGGCACGCCTGCCGCCAAGATCGGCACCAGCAGCGAGATGATGAGCGTCGAGCGCGCCACAGCCAGAAGCGACACGATGCCGAGCGCCAGCCCCAACAGCAACGATCCCGAGTCCCCCATGAAGATGGACGCCGGGTGATGATTGAACTTGAGGAACCCCAGGCAAGCGCCGACGATGAGCGTACACAGGATGGCCGCGTCCAGCCTTCCCGCGAACAGCGAGAACGCAAATATCGTTGCCGCCGATATGGCGCTGATGCCCGACGCCAGGCCATCCAGCCCGTCGATGAGGTTGATGATGTTGGCAAAGCACACCAGGTATATCACCGTGATCGGGTACGACCAGATGCCGAACTGGATGAACTCGCCTTCGATGAACGGATTCTGGATGTTCGACAGCAACAGCCCCGAAGACGCCACGATGGCCGCAGCGACGATCTGCCCTAGAAACTTGACCGGCGCCTTGAGCCCGCGGATGTCGTCGACCACACCGACGGCGAACATGACGGTGACGCCGAGAAACAGCACCGGATAGTTGATCTTGAACCCGAGGATCGACCGGAACGGGTCGATCCAGCCCCACGCATGCACGCCAATGACGATGACGACGCAGCTGGCACAGATGCCCAGGTACATGGCAACGCCACCCATGCGCGGAATGGGCTTGGTGTTGACGCGCCGGTTATCGGGGTAGTCGATCGCATCTGCCTTCGTCGCGATCCATTTCGCCAGAGGGGTAAACGCCATCGTTGACACGGCAGCCACCACCAACAGGATGCAGCATTCGATCCATATCAACAATTCAGCGTCTCACCTCGCGGGTCGCTCGAAACCGCAAAACAATCGCTCTATTATACCTATGCGTTGCCCACGTGCGCGCCTGCGGCTAGAAAAGACCTGAGATGACGCCGTTTTCGTCCACGTCGATCTTGTGTGCCGAAGGGAACTTGCCCAGGCCCGGCATCGTCATGATGTCGCCGGTGAGAGCGACGACGAAGCCAGCGCCCGCTGACACCTTCACCTGCTTGACCGTGATGTCGAAGCCGCGCGGAGCACCCAGCTTGGTCGGGTCGTCCGAGAACGAGTACTGCGTCTTGGCCATGCAGACCGGCATGTCTCCAAAGCCAAGGCGCTCGAGCTTGGCAATCTCCTTTACCGCGGCGCCCTCGAAGTGCACGCCGTCGGCGTGGTAGATGCGCCGCGCTATGGCCTCGATCTTCTCGGTCAGGCTGAGCGAGTCGTCATAGGAGTACTCGAACGTGTCCGCGCTGCGGCCGTCGGCGTCCCCCTCCTCGCAGAGAGCCATGACGCTTTCGGCCAGAGCAACGCCGCCTGCGCCCCCCTTGGCCCACACCTCGGACAAGGCAACCGAGACGCCCAGCTCGGTGCACTTGGTCTCGACGAGGTCAAGCTCGGCTTTGGTGTCGGTCGGAAACGCGTTGATCGCAACGACGCACGGCAGCTTGTATACCTGCGTGATGTTCTCGACGTGCGCAAGCAGGTTCGGCAGCCCCCGCTCAAGCGCGGCCAGGTCCTCGCGATCGAGGTCGGCCTTGGCCACGCCGCCATGGTTCTTGAGCGCACGCACCGTCGCCACGACCACCACCGCATCCGGCGCAAGGCCAGCCAGCCGGCACTTGATGTCGAGGAACTTCTCCGCTCCCAAATCAGCCCCGAAGCCTGCCTCGGTGATGCAGTAGTCGCCCAGCGCCAGCGCCATGCGCGTCGCCATGATGGAGTTGCAGCCATGGGCGATGTTGGCGAACGGGCCGCCATGCACGAAGGCCGGCGTGCCCTCCAGCGTCTGCACCAAGTTGGGCTTGAGCGCGTCTTTGAGGAGTGCCGTCATGGCGCCTTCCGCCTGCAGGTCATGAGCCGTCACAGGCTCGTCGTCATAGGTGTAGCCCACGACGATGCGACCCAAGCGCTCCTTGAGGTCGGTGATCGAGGTGGCCAGGCAAAAGATCGCCATGACCTCGCTGGCAACGGTGATGTCGAAGCCGTCCTCGCGCGGCACCCCATGGGCGCGGCCGCCGAGGCCGTCGACGATATGGCGCAGCTGGCGGTCGTTCATGTCCACGACGCGCTTCCAGGTGATCTTGCGCGTGTCGATGTTGAGCTCGTTGCCGTTTTGGATGTGGGCGTCCAGCATCGCAGCCAGAAGGTTGTTGGCAGCGCCGATGGCATGGAAGTCTCCCGTGAAGTGCAAGTTGATGTCCTCCATGGGAACGACCTGGGCATACCCGCCTCCCGCAGCGCCACCCTTGATGCCGAACACCGGGCCCAGCGATGGCTCGCGCAAAGCGACGACGACGTTTTTGCCTAGGCGCGCAAGCGCGTCAGCCAGACCGACGGTCGTCGTGGTCTTGCCCTCGCCGGCAGGAGTCGGGTTGATGGCCGTCACCAGCACGAGCTTGCCCGGCGCGTGCTCCTCCTCGCGCAGCAGGTTGTAGTCGACCTTGGCCTTGTGCGAGCCGTAGCACTCGAGGTAATCTTCCGCGATGCCGACCTTGCTGGCGATGTCGCCAATGGGTTCGGGCGTGCATTCCTGGGCGATCTCGATATCGGTCTTCATGTGCGCTTACTCCTGCCCTTCGACGTGTTCTGACAATATGCGCAGCCCATCGAGCGTAAGCTCAGGGCAGATGTTGGTGATATGGCGGCACAAGCCACCGATGGTATGGACGAGGCCGCCTGTCGCTACCACCGGACAGGCACCCCCCATCTCCTCGAAGATGCGCTCGACCAGCCCGTCGACGCGCCCCACCTCTCCGAAGACGACGCCCGACTTCACTGCCTCGGCGGTAGACTTGCCGATGACGCTGTCGACGACGCCCACGCCCGTGACGGCGATCTGGGTCGCGTTCTGAAACAGCGCCTGAGAGCCCGTTGTGATGCCCGGCGCGATGACGCCGCCCACGAAGCGGCCCGCGCCATCGATGACCTCGATGTTGGTCGCCGTGCCGAAGTCGACGACCACGACCGGACGCCCAAAGAGCTCTCGCGCCGCGATGGCATCAGAGACGCGATCGGAGCCTATCTCGCTGGGACGAGGATAGTCCGCCTCGAAGAGCCCCGCTGCTGTAGCCGCGCTCGCCGTGCAGACGATGGCCTCGATGCCCCAGGTCTTTGCGATGGCATGCTGCCACGACACCGTCAGAAACGGCACGACCGACGCGATGGCCGCCCGCCTGATCGCGTCAACGCCGATGCCCGCTGCGTGCAAGAGAGGCATGAGCTTGGCGCACAGGTCGTCAGCCGTGTCGACCTTGTTGGTGCTGATGCGCCACTTGGCGCGGTACTCGCCGCTGCCACCCGCGGCCTCATAGACGCCGATGACGGTCTGGGTGTTCCCAACGTCAACAAGAAGTAACATTATCTATACATTCAACCCCTAGATTTCGAGGAGAACTCGGCTTGTCGCCATAATATTAGCCGAGTCGCAACACATTGTTCGATATTTGGTTTCCGGCTCGTTTTTTAGGCCGCCGACTTGCCCGCAAGTCACTTGTACAGAAATAGAGGAAGGAGACGTCCCATGAGCGAATCATCGACCAAGATTCTCGTGGTTGACGACGAGGCAACCATCACCGACTTCGTCGGCTTCGCACTGCAGAAGGAAGGCTATGCAGCCGACATCGTCAAGAGCGGTGAGGACGCCATCGCCATGGCTGCGCAAAACGATTACGATCTGTTCATCTTGGACATCATGCTTCCGGGAATGGACGGATACGAACTGTGCCGACGCCTTCGCACCAACACCGACTCTCCCGTCTTGTTCCTGTCAGCGCGCGACACCGAGCTCGACAAGGTCGTCGGGCTTGAGATCGGCGGAGACGACTACCTCGTCAAGCCGTTTGGCGTGCGCGAGCTCATCGCCCGCGTGCGCGCGCTTCTGCGCCGCGGCTCGGGCGCCGTCGGCAACGTCTCCAGCGTCATCACCGTCAACGGCATCACCCTCGACGAGGAGGCGCATACGGCGTCAGGCGAGAACGGCGAAATCGGCCTTACGCCACGCGAGTTCGAGCTGCTGGCCTCGCTCATGAAGAACGCCGGCAAGGTCGTCTGTCGCGAGGATCTGCTGCGCGACGCCTGGGGCTGGGAATATCTGACCGAGACCAAGACCGTCGACACGCACATCAAGCGCCTGCGCGACAAGATCAGCGCAGCCGGATACGACCCGAGCCTCGTCGAAACGGTTCGCGGCTACGGATACCGCTTCAAGGCATAAGCCGCACGGGTCGCGCTTGCATGCTTGCGACCGGGCGGCTGCGCTTGCGACCGGGCGGCTGCGCTTGCGACCGGGCGGCTGCGCTTGCGACCGGGCGGCTGCGCTTGCGACCGGGCAGTTGGGCGAGCACGAGCGATGGAGCTACTTTATGAGAGAGGCGCCCCCGTAGGGGCGCCTCTTTTTGTGCGGCATGCCAGTTTCAATGGAGTTTGGCACCAGCCTGGGGCTCGGCGCGCCCCTCGCTGACCTCGCTGAGGAGCGCGCCCCGTCCTTGCTCGT
>CAJUFC010000113.1 GCA_910585565.1 uncultured Eggerthellaceae bacterium
GGGCGACGAGGGCACCGTCGTGCTCGAGCGCGAGCCGGGGGAGGACTGGGGGTTCGTCTTCGACGACGTGATCTTCGACGACGTGCGCCTGTGCCGCAACGCATGTACGTTCTGCTTCATGCGTCAGCTGCCGCCGGACATGCGCGCGTCGCTGAGCATGCGCGACGACGACTTTCGGCTGAGTTTTCTCACGGGAACGTTCGTGACGATGACCAACCTGACCGATGCCGACCGCCGCCGCATCATCGAGCAGCGCATCTCGCCTCTGCGCGTGTCTTTGCATGCGGTCGACCCTGCCGTCCGGCGCTCGCTCATCGGGCGGCATGCGCAGGCGGGCCTTGACAACCTCGAACGCCTGCTGGATGCCGGCATCGAGCTCGACGCGCAGATCGTCCTCGTGCCGGACGTGAACGACCGCGCCGTGTTGGACGAGACGCTTGCGTGGGCCTATGCGCGGCCAGGGATACGGACCGTCGGCATCGTGCCACTCGGGTTCACGCGCTATCAAGACGCCTTCGACAAGAGCTTCGATGACCCAGCAGACGCCCGGCGCGTGATCGAGCAGGTCGAGCGGTTCCAAAAGCGCGCCATGGCGGAGCGCGGCGAGCCGTGGGTGCATGCAGCCGACGAGCTGTATCGCAACGCCTACGGCACAGGCCTGCTTGCCCAGCTGCCCGATGCCAGCTTCTATGGCGCGTTCGAGATGTACCAAGACGGCATCGGCATCATCCGCAGCGCGGTCGACGACTTCCGTGCTGCGGTGGCATGTGGCGCGGCCGCTGACGCGCGGCAGGCGCTTGAGGCGGCTGGCGCGTGCGCCGTCTATGTCACCGGCGAGGCGATGCAGCCCTATATCGGGCAGCTCGTCGAGGAGGCCGGGCTGGCCGGGTGCCTGGATATCCTGACCGTCGAAAACGAGTTCTTCGGAGGAAACGTCAACGTCACGGGCCTTCTGACGGGACGCGACATAGCGCGCGCCATCGCGGCGGATGCGCGCCGGCAGCCGGATGCGCTGCCGCAGCAAGGCGCGCACCAGCAGCTGGGCGCCCAGCAGCCGGGTGCGCAAATGCCGGTCGCGCGGGAGCGGCATGACGCCCAGCAGCCGGACGCTCGAAAGCCCGCTGCGCACGCTCGCTTCTACCTCGTTCCGGACATCGTGTTCAATGCCGACGAGAAGACGCTCGACGATTGGACGTTCGACGACATCACGTCTGCGCTCGTGCCGGAAATCGGCGACGCGGTGCATGTCGTGTCGACCAATCCGATAGACTATCTACAGCACATCACGCAGATCGCATCGTCGTAAGGACCATCATGGCATTGCCTCTCGTCGCCATCGTCGGACGCCCCAACGTGGGCAAGTCCACGCTGGTCAACCGCATCGCCCAGACCAATGACGCCATCGTGCACGAGATGCGCGGCGTCACGCGCGACCGCAGCTATCATCGCGCCGACTGGAATGGGCTGGACTTCATGCTCGTCGACACGGGCGGCATCGAGGTGGCCTCTGACGATGCGTTCCAGGGCTCCATACGCGCACAGGCGTTGGAGGCGGCGTCTCAGGCAGATGCCATCCTGTTCGTCGTGGATGGCCGCGTGGGCCTGCAGACCGACGACGAGGACGTCGCCAAGATTCTGCAAAAGGCGCATGCGCCCGTGATGGTGGTCGTGAACAAGATGGACACGCCCAACCGCGAAGACGACATCTGGGAGTTTTACAACTTGGGGCTGGGCGAGCTGTGGCCCGTGTCGGCGGCCCACGGGCATGGCACGGGCGACCTGCTTGACGAGGTGGTCAGGCACCTGCGCGAGAGCGCTGCAGCCTCAGGCGCAGATGCGGGCATATCAGAGCCGGAAGGCGCCGAGGAAGCCATCAACGTCGCCATCATCGGCCGCCCGAACGCGGGCAAGTCGTCGCTCACCAACCGTCTCACCAAGAACGACCGCTCCATCGTGAGCCCGGTGTCTGGCACCACGCGTGACGCCATCGACACGCTCGTCGAGCATGACGGCACGTTCTATCGCATCGTGGACACGGCTGGCCTGCGCCGCAAGAGCCAGATCGACGAGGACGTGGAGTATTACGGATACGTGCGCGCCATGAAGGCGATTGACCGCGCCGACGTGGCCGTCTTGGTGATGGATGCCTCCATCGGCATCACCAACGAGGACCAGCGCGTGGCCAACTACGCCGAGGAGCGCGGGTGCGCCCTCATCGTCGTCCTCAACAAGTGGGACTTGGTCGCGGGCCCCGAGGCGAAGCAAGACGTGCGCGACGCCCTGGAAGAGGACATGCAGTTCGTGGGCTATGCGCCTGACGTGGCCATATCGGCCCTGACTGGCAAGGGCGTCGACAAGGTGTGGGCGGCCATCGACAAGGCGTACGCCAGCTTCACCACCGAGATATCCACGTCGCGCCTCAACCGCTGGATGGCCGAGATCCAGGAGAGCGGATACACGGTCACCAAGGGCAAGGCGATTCTGCGCGTGAAGTACGTGACGCAGACGGGAAGCCGTCCGCCGCGCTTCACGTTCTTCTGCAACCGCCCCGACATCGTGACCGACAACTACAAGCGCTTCCTGGAGAATCGCTTGCGCAAGACGTTCGACCTCGCCGGCACGCCCGTGCGGCTCGGCTTCAAGAAGAAGGACTAGGCTTCATGGCATATATGCTGCAAGATGGCGCCACGGCTGCGGCGTTTGTGTTCGCTCTGTTCGTGGTGACGTTCCTGTTGGGATCGATTCCCTGGGGGGTCATCATCTCCAAGACGTTCTTCTCCAAAGACCTGCGCGACGAGGGCTCGGGCAACATCGGCACGACCAACGCGATGCGCACCATGGGGAAGAAGGGCGGCGCAGCCGTGTTCGTGCTGGACTTCGGCAAGGGCGTCTTGTCGGGCCTTCTGGGGTTTTGGCTCGCCGGGGCGCTGCTCGAGGCGGGCTGCTCGTTTTGGCAGCTGCCGTTCGCGGTGGCGTTCGCCGGGTGCATCTGGGGCCACATCTTCAGCCCGTGGCTGAAATTCAAGGGCGGCAAGGGCATCGCGGTCGCCGTTGGCTGCCTCTTTTTCGTGTTCGGCTGGTGGGGAACGCTGCTTGAGCTTGGAATATTCATCGTGGTGGTGCTGGTGACGCGCCAGGTGTCTGCAGGGTCGCTGTCGGCAGCCATCGCGTGCCCGTTCCTGGCGTTTTACTTCTACGCCGGCGATTGGGTGAGCGCCATCATCATCTCGCTGGCCGCGCTCACCATCATCTGGGCGCATCGGGAGAACATACGCCGTCTGTGGAACGGCACCGAGAGCAAGATCGGGAGGCGCGCATGAGGGTAGCGGTAATCGGGGCTGGCAGCTGGGGCACTGCCTTGGCGCAGGTGCTCGGAGGCAAGGGCTGCTCGGTCGTGTTGTGGGCGCGCGAGGATGCGGTCGCACGCGCGATTAACGAGAGCCACCACAACCCCAAATATCTGACGCACGCCACGCTGTCCGAGAACGTGACGTGCACCACCTCATCGGCAGATGCGTTGGCTGGCGCGGATGCGGTGGTGCTCGCGTGTCCGTCCCAGTACATGCGCACGACGGCGCGCATGCTGGCGCCTGATCTGGGCGCAAGCGTGCCGGTGGTCATCTGCTCCAAGGGCGTGGAGGCAGAAACGGGCCTGCTCATGACGCAGGTGGTCGTCGAGGAGGTGGGGTCCCCCCAGCGCGTCGCGGTGCTTTCGGGCCCCACGCACGCCGAGGAGGTGATCGAGCGGCAGCCATCTGCCACGGTCATCGCCAGCGAGGACGCCTCGACGGCGACGCTCTTCCAGGAGCTGTTCTTCACGGACCGCTTCCGCACCTATGTGTCGGATGACCCGACTGGCGTGGAGTTGTGCGGCGCGTTCAAGAACGTTATCGCCATCGCTGTGGGCATCTCGTACGGCATGGGCTTCGGTGACAATACGGCAGCGCTGCTCATCACGCGCGGCCTCGCCGAGATGAGCCGCATGGTGGTGGCGTGCGGCGGCAATGCGCTCACGTGCATGGGGCTGGCCGGCGCGGGCGACATGGTCGTCACGTGCATGTCGCGCCATTCGCGCAACCGTCGGTTCGGCCAAGACTACGTTGCCGAGGGCAAGACGCTTGCCGACTTCGAGCGAGACACGCATATGGTGGTGGAGGGCGCGGTCGCCTGCAAGACGCTCGAGACGCTGTCGGTTCGCCACAGCATCGAGCTGCCCCTTACCGATGCCGTGCGCCAGATGACCTGGGGCACCGGCGACCTCAAGACACTCGCGCGCAACCTCTTCACCCGTCCCCTCACCACCGAATTCTACGGCCTCGGGTAAGGCTAGCGTGTTGCGTTAGCGGGCCATGCGTTGGTGGACGAGGCCGAGGACGTTTACGGCGTCGGAGTCTGGGTCGTATTGAGTGACGATATCGAAGGGGTTTACGGGAATCTTCCGTATGCCTTCTCCGAAGAGTTGCGTGAGGGAAACGGGAACGTCGAGCGAACCCATGCTAGGGATGACTTCGAGGACCGAGAGCGTGCGAAGGATGTTCCTATAGACTCTGTCGGAGGTCACTGCCGTCAGGTCGCTTTTGAACTCGGCGGTGATGCGCACCTCAGCCATCGAGACCTCGCTCTGCCAGCATGTCAGCGACGAACCCTTGCACATCAGTGGTGTAGCGGCCGTTTTCGATGTCTTGGAGGCCTCGGCGGATTACGTATTCCATTTCGGCCTCGTAGCGCGCTTCCTCTCGGGCTTGTTGCAGCTCGCGTTCGAATATGTCCTCTGAGCAGAATATGTAGGCACCGTTGCCGTTCTCGGTGATGTACACAACCTGCTGGTCGGCCACGTCCTTCACCTCGCGTTGGCGATTGGCGAGAGCAGTTGACGAATAAATGGAACCCTTGGGCGCAATCATAGTCTCTCCCTCAGATGAGATATCGTGGTAGATATCATAGCAGCATTATAGATAGGATACGATACATAATGATATCTGCAATCATTGTGTTTACTGAAGGTGCCATTATGCAGGAGGCGCTGGCGCCTCGTTAGTCGTCGACGGTGAGAAGGTCTATGAGGCTGACTCCGAAGGCGTTGGCTATGCTGATGAGGGTGCTGAGCCATGGGTTGGCAGGGCTGCCCGGCCGCGATTCTCCCTTTTCTAGGAAGTGGTAGTGGTTGTACGTAATTCCGGCGATGCGTGCCACATCCTCTTGGCTCAAATTCCTGTCCCAACGAAGGCGTTGCAAATGATCTCCGAGGGCTTTTGAGAATGCCTCAGGATTGTGGTAGATCGAATCGTCATCGTCGTTCGCATAATACCTCTCGTACGCTTCAGTATGCGAATCATCGACATCAAGCAAATCGAGAATGCTTACCCCAAACGCATCAGCGAGTGCGAGCAACGTATAGAGCTTTGGATTCATCGGAGTTCCGATATTCGATTCTCCGCGTTCATATTTCAGATACGTGAATGGCGATACGAACGCGGTGTACGCTGTGCGTTCTTGGCTGAGGCCACGTTCCTTTCGAAGTCGCTTGAAACGACGGGATAGCTTCTTGGCGAATTCCTCATGCGAGATGTGTTGAGTTTGTTCATTCATCCTCCGATTATTGAAAAACCTTACATAGATATTATGATGTAAATCATGTAATGTGTATCTAATACTGGATACGTGAATGCATACAACATGACGAAACGCAGGGTGCAATTGATATTGCCGCACTGAGATATGGGAAAGGGGAGGATATGTCGCTAGGCAGTTAGTCCAGAGCAATTCATACGCACAGATTAAAATGGCGCCCGCCTGAAAGGCGAGCGCCACGGTACCGTGCGCAACCTTGCATCGCCTACCAAGCTAACACAGAGGTTGCGGCACATTGCATCGACCCATGTGGGCTTCTGCGAGAACCATTCTACCTTCCTCGCGGCAACGGCACCACAAGGTGGTCGATTTTGGGGAAGGAAAAGAAAAATGGATAGGGAATTTGCGCGTAGCGCCTTGGGCGCATCTGCGCGACGGCCTCTTGCCATTGTTCTCATGGCGCTCATGGTCGTCACGATGACACCTCTGTTGGGCTTTCAAAACGCCTTTGCGCAGACAGCCGAAGGCGGACTTCTGTATGAAATCAAAGATGGTGAAGCCACGGTTGTGGGCTTCGAGGATGGAGCTGCCTTGGAGGGCGCCCTTGTCGTGCCCGAGACGGTGGGCGACGGCGCGACCGTGAAGGCCGTCGAGATCGCCGAGGGCCAGGTGGCCGACAAGGTTACGTCACTCGCGCTACCGCAGGCGGTTGATGCCATCAAGACCGAAGGCCTCGCAGCGGCGCTCCCGGCGCTGTCCGCCGTCGAGGTTGCCGGCAACGACGGCGCCTACTCCTCGGTCGCGGGCATGCTGTTCCGCTCGGCCGAGGGACAGGCGTCTTCTGACGGTACGGCCTTCGCCGAGGACGCCCTCGAGCTCGTGTGGGCGCCGCCTGCCATGGTGGTCGCCCGCATTCCGCTCGAGTGCAGGGCGATAGCCTCAGGCGCGTTCGTCGATGCGGCGGCGCTCGAGACCGTCATGTCGTTCGGCAAGATGGAGTCGATCGCGTCTGTCGAGAAAGACGACGAGGGCAACGTGACCAAGCCCGGCGCCTTCACCGACGAGCAGATATCGAGGCTCACCATCGTCGTCCCTGGCACCAACTACGCCGTAACGAACGAGAGCGCGGAGCGCGTGAGCGGCAGCGTGGCGCTGTCGGAAAAGACCGACATGCTCGAGAAGCGCAAGGCATGGTTCCACCACGGCTTCGACACGAGCCAGATCATCATGGGCGCCCCCTTCGGCGAGATCGAGGGCGTCATCGGCGTCGATGACGA
>CAJUFC010000114.1 GCA_910585565.1 uncultured Eggerthellaceae bacterium
CGCCGAGGAGCGCGACCATGCGCTCATCTTCCGCAAGTACCTGCTGGAAAATGACGAGAAGCCGGTGCTGGGGGCTATCGCGGCGCCCGACAAGGAGTTCAAGACGTTCATGGACCCGCTGCAGGCGGCCTACGAGCACGAGCAGTACGTGACCGGCCTCATCCACAACATCTACAAGGCGGCCATCGAGCTCAACGACTATCGCGTGCAGAAGTTCCTCGAGTGGTTCATCGACGAGCAGATGGAAGAGGAAGACACGGCTCGCGACATGATCACCAAGATGGAGCTGTTCGGTGAGGACCGTCACTCCCTCTACGAGCTGGATGCCAAGCTGCAGGAGCGCGCCTATCACATGCCTGCCAAGCTGGCTTAAGCACAGCTTCGCGCATACGGTGCATGACGAGCGGAGGCCTTGCGGGCCTCCGCTTTTTTATGCCTGAGGGTGGCGCAGCGGAGCCTTTCGGGCCTGGCGCGCGCCTCGCGCGACGCCGGATTCGGGCCGAGCCACGGTCTCGACCGCAAAATCAGGCGAAGCCGCGGGGACGCGTGCCAGGCCCTGGTCGAGGGGGCGCTGCGGCACTCTGTGCGCGACGCCGCCAGCGACGGGGCATTTTTTCGAACATCACGCGCAATCAGCGTTAGAATAGTTCGATGCTCCAATTAACGCATATTCGAAAGACCTACGTCACGGGCGATTTTGTGCAGACGGCCCTCAATGACGTATCGGTCTCGTTTCGCGACAGCGAGTTCGTTGCGATTCTCGGGCCATCCGGCTCGGGCAAGACGACGCTTCTTAACATCATTGGCGGCTTGGACACCTACGACACCGGCGACCTCGTCGTTGATGGCATCTCGACGAAGCAGTACAAAGACCGCGACTGGGACACGTTCCGCAACAACCGCATCGGGTTCGTGTTCCAGGCGTACAACCTCATCCCGCACCAGACGATTCTGCAGAACGTCGAGCTGGCGCTGACGCTGTCTGGCGTCGGGCGCGACGAGCGGACGCGGCGAGCGCGCGAGGCGCTGGAGTCTGTCGGCCTCGGCGAGCATGTAAGCAAGCGGCCCAACCAGCTGTCGGGCGGCCAGATGCAGCGCGTGGCCATCGCGCGAGCGCTCATCAACGACCCTGAGATATTGCTGGCGGACGAGCCCACAGGAGCGCTCGACTCGAAGACGAGCGTCCAGATTATGGGCCTTCTGACCGAGATCGCGCAAGACCGGCTCGTCATCATGGTCACGCACAATCCCGAGCTGGCGGAGAAGTACGCGACGCGCATCGTCGAGCTGGCCGATGGCGAGATCAGAAGCGACACCATGCCGTATGCGCCCACGCCCGAGGAGATGCGCCTGTCGGAGAAGCCGATTCGCCGCACGCGCATGGGCTTCCTGACGGCGCTGGGCCTCAGCTTCAACAACCTCATGACCAAGAAGGGCCGCACCATCATGACGGCCTTCGCGGGGTCGATCGGCATCATCGGCATCGCAGGCATCTTGGCGCTGGCCAACGGTGTCAACGACTACATCAAGCATGTGGAGGAGGAGACGCTTTCCGTCTATCCGCTCCAGATCATGGACACCGGGTTCGACCTCACCAGCATGATGACGACGCGCATGGGCAGCAGTGCGGGTGATGCGGGCGACGCGGCGGGCAGCGCTGATGAGGGCGGCTCGGATGACGGCGCGGCCGGCACGCTGCACGAGTCGAAGATGGTGACCAGCATGTTCGAGGGCGTGAAGGCCAACGACCTCGGCGCATTCAAGGAATATCTCGACAGCGACGAAAGCCACATCTGGGACTACGCCAGCTCCATCGACTATTCGTACAACGTGACCCCGCATATCTTCGATGCTGACACGACAGACGGCGTGCGCCAGATCAACCCCAACGTTTCGTTCACGGCGATGGGGCTGGGCAGCGAGCAGCAGGGCAACTCCATGATGTCGATGATGATGAGCACCGATGTGTTCGGCGAGATGATGGGCGACCGATCGATGGTCGAAGGTCAGTATGACGTCGTGGCGGGGCATTGGCCTGAACGGTACAACGAATGCATGATGGTCGTGGATTCCAGCGGGCGCATCCCTGACGTGCTCCTCTACTCGCTCGGCCTGCGCGACAATGACGAGCTGGACCAGATGGTGCGCCAGTTCGTCAACAATGAGGAGATCATTGTGCCCGAGGGCGAACTGGACGTGCCCTACGAAGACATCATGGGCGTCAAGATGAAGCTCGTCACTGCGGCCGACTTCTATAAGTACGACGAAGAGCACAAGGTGTGGGTCGACAAGTCGGGCGACGAAGAGTATATGCGTGCGCTGGTGGATGCCGGCGACGACATCGTCATCGCGGGCGTGGCAAAGGCTCGGCCCGATTCCAATGCGCTGGCGCTTGGCGGCGGCGTCTTCTATACGCGACAGCTCGTCGATCGCATCATCGAGAAGTCGGGGCAGACGCAGATCGTGCGCGACCAGCTGGCTCAGCCCACCATCGACGTGTTCAATGGCGTTTCGTTTGCCGATGAGGCTGAAGGCGAAGGCTCTGATTTCGACATGTCGACGATGTTCAGTGTTGACGAGGGTGCCATCCAGGCGGCTTTCAAGTTCGACACGAGCAAGCTGTCGCTCGACCTGAGCTCGCTCAATGTGAACTTCGATTCCAGCTCGCTGCCGGCGCCTCCGCCGTTCGATCCGGAGGCGATGATGGGCGGCACCGGAGGCGACGGGTCTGACGGCGCGGGTGCACCTGGCGTGCCTGATGCCGGCGCGGGCGTGCCGTCAATCGACAACTCTGCGGCGGTGCAGATGGCCCAAGCGCTGGTTGCCGACTTCCAGAAGAAGGTGGCGGCAGGCGAGATATCGCTCTCGGGCGGCATGAACGCTGCCATTGCCCAATATCTGGCGACGCCGTCTGCCCAGGCCATCATCGGCCAGTACCTGCAGCGCGTCATCGACATGGCTGGCATGCAGGAGCAGATGGCCCAGGCCATGCGGCAGTACGTCGCGCAATACATGCAGGGCTATATGACCGACGTGATGAACGCGCTCACGACGCAGATGCAGGGCATCATGACGAGCGCCATGACCCAAGCGATGGGGCAGCTGTCAGCCAACATGGGTTCTGCCATGAGCTTTGACGCCGAGGCGTTCAAAAACGCATTCAGCTTCAACATGGACGAAGACGAGCTGCAAGAGCTCATCATGTCGATGATGTCCACCGAGCAGGCATCGTTCGACGGCAACCTTGCCAAGCTGGATTACGCCGAGTTGGGCAACCCGTCCGAGATTGAGATATACGCGAGGGACTTCGATGCGAAGCAGGGCGTCATCGACATCCTGGATGCCTACAACGAGCGCATGGAGGCCGCAGGCGAAGACGCGAAGGTCATTGCCTATACCGACATCGTCGGCACGATGATGAGCTCGGTCACCACCATCATCGACATGATCAGCTACGTGCTGATTGCGTTCGTGTCCATCTCGCTGGTGGTGTCGTCCATCATGATTGGCGTCATCACCTATATTAGTGTGCTCGAGCGCAAGAAGGAGATCGGCATCCTGCGCGCCATCGGCGCCAGCAAGAGCGACATCAGCCACGTGTTCAACGCCGAGACGGTCATCGAGGGGCTGATCGCGGGCCTCTTGGGCGTCGGCGTGACGGCGTTGGCATGCATTCCGGCGAGCGCCATCGTCTACGCGCTGTTCGATGTGCCCAACGTGGCGTCGCTGCCGTGGCAGGCCGCAGCCATCCTTGTCGCCATCAGCGTCTTCCTCACGTTCATCGCTGGCCTCATTCCCGCCAGCAGCGCCAGCCGCAAAGACCCGGTGGAGGCGCTGCGCAGCGAATAGCTTTTGTGGCCCTGTTCTCTCGCGAGAGAGCCGAGTGAAGCCAGGCAAGGTAGAATGGGCGCCATGGAAAACGAACAGACAACACCAGAGACCTACATCGATGGGCAGATTGCAAAGCTGAAAGAGCAAGGCGTCACCTTCGGCATCTGTGCCGAGGCCGAAGCGAGGGACTACCTTGCCGAGAAGTGCCCTCCCTGCAAGACGTGCTCCTACGCGAGGCTGTTCGACACGTACTCCGAGGGCGAAAGCGAGGGCAAGTACATCGAACTGGACTTCGGCCAGCTTAGATATCTCGCGGATATCGATCAGCGGCTGCGCGAAATTCTTCTGAACATGACGCTCGATGTGGAGCATTTCTGCAAAACGAAATTGATGACTATGTGCGCCGTTACGGAGGAAGAGGGCCGTGCGATCATCTCTCAATACATGGGAAGTCTCGATGGCGAGCGCCGTCAGAGGATCGAAAGCGAACTGGCGAGACATGACGGCCATTCATGCGGTGGAACCAGCGACGGAAACAACGGTGATGTAACCCTTTGGGCTTTTCTGGACGCAGTGTCTTTCGGGACCCTTCTGGGCATCGTCCACTATTGCGGGAAGTACCGAATCGGTAGTCAGAAAATCGCGGACTATTCGGCGCTCCACGCCGTCAAGACCCTTCGCAACACATGTGCTCACGGTTCCTGCATCTTGGCCGAAACGTACCCGAGGGCTGACGGCAAGAGGGTCGCACCCCACGAGGTGAGCAATGCTGTTGCCGCCGTTGGCGTGTCCAGGCGTCTCCGTCGCCGGTGGCTGCAGACGGCACCCGTCGCCCAGATCGCCTCGACCTTGTGCCTTTACGCCG
Organism: uncultured Eggerthellaceae bacterium; assembly: GCA_910585565.1. Taxonomy (GTDB): domain Bacteria; phylum Actinomycetota; class Coriobacteriia; order Coriobacteriales; family Eggerthellaceae; genus MGBC163016. The sequence continues at coordinate 4,697 of CAJUFC010000114.1, forward strand.
AGATGGTGCCCAAAGGAGGCACGCGGACGAAAAGGATACGCGAGCTGCAGCATCTTCTTGATAGCGTCGAGCGAGAATCTGTAATTCCTGCGGTGAACCCAGCAATGGCGGCTTTGGCTTTTACGAAGCGCTTGACGGAGGCGTTCAGGCTAGTAGAATAGTATCTACATCAAAACCGAAAGGTTTTACGGGGCAGGATTGCGAAAGCGGTCTTGCCCCGGTTTTTTTGTATGGGGATGCGGCCTAGGCGCCTTAAGGGCTGCATCCCAGAAAATCCTTGTGCAATTGGGACGCTCCAAATTGCACATGCGACCCAGCCAGCAAAAATCATTCGTCATTCCGAGGAGCGGGCAAGGCCCCGACGAGGAATCTTCCCCGCTGCGAAGGGGATGCCGCCGCGAGTTGAGAAGCGCCCTTATTCGCCTGGCGTCATTTCGAGGCGAGGGCGCGAAGCGGCCGGTCGTTCACGCATTCTCGCATGAATGACCGGAGCGAGTCGAGAGATCTAGCGACAAGGGAGTGCGCTTTCGGATTCCGTGGGCCTGCGTCGTCGTGGCGAGATTTCTCCACGCCGCGCCATTGGCGCTCTGGTCGAAATGACGCTATGGGGGAGGTCTTCTCTGGTTCCGAAAGGCGTAGGGATGGAGCTTCGGCCCGTCCCTACGCCCGAAGGGCGGTTGGATGAGACGAGCCTTTTGGGGCGGTGGAGATTTGGTGTCTGTCGGAGGCCTTGTGGCGATTTCGTCGACGGGGATGACGGAAACGAGTAATATACAGTACTGCAGAGTCAACTGAATAGGTGTTCACGAAGGTAACGCTTGGCAACAAGCGCTTATCCACTTGTTCCTTCGTGAATAAGGTTGACTCTGCAAAAGCAACGGGAGAAGCGCTTTTGCAGTTAATGGCGCATCTCCGTTGGGGATGCGCCAACTTCATTTTCTCTTGGAGCATCCCGCTATATAAAAAATGCGTCCGCGAGAGCGAACGCACATACAAGAAGGCGCGCGACCCTCATTAGCTTGCCAGCAACAGGGCCACGCACCTTGGAAGCTTTGGCCCCTCATGGCGAGGGTCCTCCGCGTGCACCATTGTACCTTCCCGCGGAGGCCCTTTCCAGAGGAGCCACGAAAGGGAAGGGATTTGTCATGGGATATCCTCATCCTGAAACGCCGTCTACG
>CAJUFC010000115.1 GCA_910585565.1 uncultured Eggerthellaceae bacterium
GCCTGGCGGCGTGGCGCGCGATTCGATGCGTGGACCGAGCTGTTCTCCGAGGAGGCGTGGCAGGGTGCTGCCGACGAGCTCGGCATCGATGTTGCCGCCATCGCGCAGAGCACCTACGACAGCGAGCGCGTCATGCCTTGGGCGCACATCTCGTGCGGCGTCGATGCGGCGTTTCTGGCCGCCGAGCGCGAGCGCGCGCTGGCGGGGCAGACGACTGCTGACTGCACGTTCGATGCTTGCAGCGCTTGCGGAGTCTGTCCGAGCTTGGGCGTGACGAACGAGGTGTGCTCGGTGCGCGGGGGCGCGCTTGGCGTAGGCGTTGCTGCGGATGGCGAGCCGGCATCCGAGATTGGGCCAGAGGCATCAAGGTGCGCAGAGCCAGCGGAGGTGCATCGTGGAGAATAGGGTATTCAGGCTGCGCGTCACCTATCGCATGACGGGGCGCTTGGCGCTTTTGTCCCATCTGGAAGTCACCCATGCGCTCGAGCGCATCGTGCGGCGTGCGAAGCTGCCGTTCGCTCTGTCGCAAGGGTTTTCGCCGCACATGAAGATATCGTTTGGCGGGGCGCTGCCGGTGGGTGTTGGCGGCGAGCGCGAGATATTCGATTTGCAGCTGACTGCGTATGTCGCGCCGACAAAGGTGCTTTCTGCGCTGCAGCAGGCGTCGCCTGGCGACCTCATGCCCATCGAGTGCGCCTATGTCGAACCGAAGGCTGCGGCTGCCTCGGTGACCTATCCGTTCAGCGTCTACGAGGCGACCTTCGGCCACGCGATCGAGACGCTCGCCTGGCCGCCCGAGATCGAGGTGGTGCGCAAGGGGAAGGCCAAGACGCTCGTCGTTGACGACTATCTCGTCGGGGCGCCTCTCGTCGAGGGGAACCGTCTCGTCTTCCAGCTCGAGTCCACGCAGGCAGGCACCTTGCGACCAGACGTTTTCTTGGGGGCATGCTTGCCGGACGATCCAGCCATCTCCATCATGCGCGTCTCGCAGTCAAAGCATCCGATAGACCTTTGCCAAGGGCGCTGAGTCTGTGTTCGACCGGCAGCTTCTCTCGCTTGCGGGGATACGGCCCGTCTTGGTCTTCGTGGCGCTCCTCTCGCTCGTGCGAGGCTGCCTCATCGTCGGGCAGGCGTATGCCCTCTCGGTTGCCATCGTGAACGTATGGGCAGGCGAGCCTGTGTGGGGCCAGCTGCCCTTCGTCGTGGCGTTCATGGCGTGCTTCGTGCTGCGTGAGGTGGTGCGCTCTGCCATGGAGAAGTGGCTCGACGGCTATGCGCATCGCACCGCATCCGCCATGCGCGAGCGCCTTATCTCGTGCCTGTATGACAACGCATCGTCGGTCGTCGCGCGCTTCGGTAGCGGTGCTGTGTCAGATGCGCTGGTGAGCGGGGTCGAGAAGGCGGAGCGCTACATTGCGCTCATCGTGCCCAAGACGATCGCGCTCGTCGTCGTGCCGCTTGTGCTGGCCGTGGCGATCTTCTCCCAAGACGTGACGAGCGGCATCATCGTGGGAGTGTGCTATCCCTTTATCATCGTGTTCATGCGGCTCATCGGGTATACGGCGTCTGACGAGTCGGCCAAGCGCCATGACGGATTCGTCGCGATGTCCAATCATTTTCTCGACGCGCTGCGCGGCATGCGCACGCTCAAGGCGTTCGGCATATCCCGCCACTATGCCGACAGCGTCTACGTGGCCTCCGAGCGCTATCGCGAGATGGTGATGAAGACCCTGCGCATCGCGACGCTATCGAGCACGGTGCTCGACATATTCGCCACGTGCGGCTTGGCGGCAGTCGCCATCATGCTGGGGTTTCGCCTCGTGGAGGGCACGGTTGCCTTTTTGCCGGCGCTCGTCGTGCTCATGCTGGTTCCTGAATACTTCTTGCCGGTGAAGGCCTACGCGGCTGACTACCATGCGGCGCTCGATGGCAAGAGCGCCCTGCAAGCGATTGCGGAGATGTGCCAGGTGGAGCGAAGGACCGTTTCTCTGGCGGCATCGGGGCCTGTCGTGGTGGCGGAAGGCGAGAAGGTGGCCATCGTGGGCAAGAGCGGTGCTGGGAAGACGACGCTTCTTGATGCGATCGCGGGGCTCGTTGACGTGGAGCTGGGCACAGGGGCCGATGTCTGCGGCATGCCGGCGAGCCGCTTTGGGGAGGAGGGGTGGCAGTGTCGCGTTGCCTACATCCCCCAACGCCCGCACATCTTCAGCGGCACGCTGCGCGACAACGTCGCGTTCTATGACCCGAGCGTGCCTGACGAGGTGGTGCTCGACGTTCTGGCGCGCGTGGGGCTTGCTCGCTTGGTGGAGGAGCTGCCCGAGGGGCTGGACGCGCGCATCGGGCATGGCGGGCGCGAGCTGTCGGGCGGAGAGGCGCATCGCGTGGCGCTCGCGCGAGCGCTCGCTGACGGGCGAAGGAGTGTGTGGCTCCTCGATGAGCCGGGGTCGAACCTGGACATCCAGACCGAGCTGGAGCTCAAGCAGAGCATCCTGCCCTTGATGGAGGGACGCACGGTCCTCGTCGCCACCCATCGCCTGCATTGGCTCGGCGACGTCGATCGGGTGATTGACTTGGACGCGGGGACGTTTGGGTACGAGCGCCCGCATCTGCGCGTCGGCACGCCTTCGCCATCGTCGGGGGAGGCGTGCCATGCATAGCGGCTTTCGCGATGCCTGGAAGCGGGATGCGTGGGTGCGGCCGTTCCTTGCGCGCTATCGGGGCGTCTTGGCTGCGGCCATCGCCTTGAGCGTCATTGCCTACGTCTTCGCGGCGGCCCTGATGTTCACGTCAGGATACATGATCAGCCTGGCGGCCACGATTCCCTTCACGGTGCTTGCGCTGCACGTGCCGTCGCTCTTCGTGAGGATATTCGGCATCGGCAAGCCGCTCGTGCAGTACGTGGAGCGCCTAAGCAGCCATGACTGGGTCTTGCGGATGACGAGCAGCCTGCGCCGGCGGCTCTACGATGCCATCGAGCGCCTGGACGAGCGGCAGGCTCATGTGTCCGGCGACGACGGCGCTCTCGGTGGAACAGCTGATCGCGTCTGCCGTCGCGACGCGTCGTTCGGGCGCATGCTGGCGCTGTTCGCGAGCGACATCGAGCATGTGCAGGACCTCTTCTTGCGTACGATACTCCCGCTCGTCGTGATGATTGTCCTGTATGCCTTGGTCGTCGTGGCGCTGGGCGTCTTCTCGCCGCTGATGGGGGCGGTGTTCCTCGTCGTCATCGGCGTGGCCGTCATCGTCATGCCGCTCGTGTCGCTGTCCGTCAACGGCGCGCGCACGATGCGAAGGCAGGCGCTCGTCTCTGATCTGTATGACGCGGCAGTCGAGGACGTGCGCGGCATGGGAGATTGGCGGCTGTCGGGCAGGAGGGACGACCTTTTGGTGCGCTCGCGCGTAGCGTATGAGCAGCGGCATGAGGTGACGGCTGCCATGCGGGCCTTCGAGCGACGCTGCGGCGTGGTGCGCCAGGTGACGTTCGCGTGCGCAATCGGCGCGCTGTTCGCATGGGCGGCGTGGGTGTTCGGCGGCGCTGGCGTGCTGGGATCAGGCGTTTCGGCTGACGCAGGCGGGGCGCTTGGCGTGTGGAACGCGTTTCTCGCCACCGATGCTGCGCGTGCGCTCGCTGGCGCGACGATGCATGACGCGACGCCGCATGCGGCCAACTGGATCGCTGCCTTCGTGCTCTGCGCGTTCCCGCTTTTGGAGGCGTTCGCCCCGGCTTCGGAGGCTGCGCTGGGGTTCGTGCGCCACGCGACTGCGATAGGCGAGCTCAACGCGCTTGCGCCCGGGGGCGAGGATGCGGGCGCCAGCGAGGGCGCTGGGAGCTGCAGCGAGGGCGCCGTGGGTTGCGGCGACAAGGGCTGGCAGCGGCCTTCGCAGGCCGTGGAGGCGCCTGAGGACGCGCGCAACGCAATCGAGTTCGACGCGGTCTCGTTCGCGTACGAGGGCGGCCCTGCCATCTACGAGGGGCTTTCTCTCGTCATCCCGAAGGGGCAGCGCGTCGCCGTCATCGGCAGGAGCGGCGTGGGCAAGTCCACCTTGCTCGACCTCATGCGCGGCGTGAAGGTGCCGGGACAGGGGAGCGTCAGAACTGAGGGCGCCATCGGCATCATCGAACAGGAGCCCTACGTCTTTCGCAAGACGCTGCGGGAGAATCTGCTGGTGGCCAACCCGGCAGCGCCAGACGCGCAGATGACGTCTGCGCTCGAGGCGGTCGGGCTCGGCGGGCTGCTTCGCTCGCGCGAAGGCGGCCTGGGAACCGAGGTGGCCGAAGGAGGCATCACGCTGTCGGGAGGGGAGCGCCATCGGCTGGCGCTCGCGCGCATCCTTCTGGCCGAGAGCGACATCGTGCTTTTGGACGAGCCCTACCTCGGGCTGGACGGTGCCACCGAAAGCGACGTGTCGCAGGTGATGCTTGACGTGCTTTCCAGCAAGACGGTCGTGGTCGTGACGCACAACCTTCGCGACATAGATGCCTACGATCGCGTCGTCGTCATCGGAGAGGGCGGCATCGAAGCCGATGGCGCGCCTGCAGACCTCGCGCGTACGAACCCGCGCTTCCAGCAGCTGCTTGGCTTCGAGCTTGGGTGCGCCTCGTCGGGCACCATCGCGTGAGCGATGCGCCGCTCGGTTGGCTGATTGCCATCCATTGGCGATCGTTTTTCAGCTGCCGAAAAAATATCTTTCCCAAAACGAAAACTTGTGTATAATGGACAAGCTGCAACACGGGGTGTTAGCTCAGTTGGTTAGAGCGCCGGCCTGTCACGTCGGAGGTCGCGAGTTCAAGTCTCGTACATCCCGCCATTTAACATGTAAGCCCGCGTCCATCGCGGGCTTTTTCTTTGTGAGAAGGGCTCTCAGGGATTCGATGATGAGCGCCATCTTGGACTTGCGCGGATGCCGAGCTTTTTGCCTGACGGCAGGCGACAGGTGATAGGATGGGGTGCGAAAGCGAGGTATGTATGGCTCTTTCGCGTCAGACGTGGCTGACTTGCCTGTTCCTGGTGGCGGCATTGGCGTTCTATGCTTACGGCGTCGTCTCGGCGGAGCGCATCCCGTTCGAGCTGGAGGCCGTGGCGCTTCCGCTGGACTTCATGGTGGGGATTCCCGCCGCATTCTATCTCGTGGTCGTGCGGCCACGTAGGCTTTCCCTCCTCTGCGTGATTCCTGTCATCTGGGTCGGCTATGCCCTGAGCGTCGTCGCTCTCGGCTCGCCTGATGCGGGTATCCTTCCGATGCTGCTTGCCGTATTGGTTCCGGTGGAGCTGGGGATAGCTGCGAGGGAGATGCTGTGCATGGTGCGCACGTTCAAGGGCGCGAAGGCGCAGAGCGCAGACCCGCTTGTATGGCTCTCTGCGACGACGCGCTACCTAGTGCGCAAGGAGACGCCTGCGCGCATGATGGCGGCGGAGCTGGGCGTTTGGTACTATGCGCTGCTCTCTTGGCGGAAGAGGCCATGCGCGGGCGCTGGCGAGAGGGCTTTCAGCTACCATAGCGCAGGCGGCTACCTGAACATGATGCTGGGGCCCGCCCTAGCCTTTCCGGTGGAGGTAGTGGCTGTGCACCTGCTGCTTGCGCAGTGGAGCGTCATGGCTACGACGATCGCGACGCTGCTCTCCATCTATGCTGCCGTCTGGCTTGCGGGGGATGCTCGGGCGCGCGTCTTGCGCCCGGTCGTCCTGAGTCCCGACGATTTGCGCATCGAATGCGGCATCCAGATGGAGGCCATCGTTTCCGTCAGCGACGTAGCTGGCGTCAGCGGCCACGAGCCTCAAGACCTGGATGGCGCCGACAAGCTGAACTACGGCACCTTCTACCGGGCGAACGTGTGGGTGCTCTTCGAGAGACCCGTCAAGGCGCGGACCCTCATGGGAGCGAGGCGCGTGCGTGCGATCGGCCTGAGCCTGGACGACCCGCGCGCCTTCGTGGATGCGCTCAGCAACGCCGCAGGCTGCGACCGTGGCTAGCGTCGTCGTGCCGCTGCTCGTAGGGCTCGCATTCTGCGCGGCCATTGCGTCGGTCTGGCTGTCGAAGCCGGTCAACAACCGTGGCATATTCCACGACACGGGCTACGACGAGAAGAATCCCCCGTCTCCGAAAGAGTGGCGCAGCGTTCAGGCGAGACGCACGGGCCTGCTCGCATTCCTCGGCGCCCTATTCGTTGTCGTTGCCCACCTCTCCTTGAGCGGCTGACTATCGCGTGCCGAGCTGTTCGAGCTTTGCGAGGAGGAGGTTGGCTTGGGTGGCGAGGGCGGCTTGTTCGGTGGGGGCGAGCTCGAGGTTGTCGGTGGTGTAGTCGTGGCGGTCGAGCGCTATGCGCACGGCGGCGGTGTCGATGAGGTCTGCCTGGACGAACGAAAGGGTCTCTGCGAGGTTGGCGGCGCAGTAGCGGGCCTTTGAACCGCCTCCGGCACAGGTGTAGGCCACCGGCTTGTCCTTCATGGCCGTTTCCTTCGAGCCAGGAGCCAAGGGACGCGAGAGCCAGTCGAGGCAGTTTTTCAGCGCGCCGGGGATGCCATGGTTGTACTCGGGCGAGAACACCCAAAGCGCGTCAGCGTCCATGACAGCCTCGCGGATGCGCGCGACGGCTGGAGGGGCGGGAAACTCGCTGTCCTGGTTCATGAAGGGGAGGTCGGCGTAGTCGAGCCATGACGCGTGCACGCCTTCGGGGAACAGCGATGCGGCGTAGCGCCCTGCTTGTCGATTGAGCGAGCGCTCGCGCAGCGACCCGCAGATGAAAAGCACGTTCGTTTCCATTAGCGTCCTTTCCGCTTGTTCATATGGGCCTCATGATACGAAAAGGCCTTCTCGGGCGAGCGAGCGGGGCGCACAGGATAGCGAACCGTTACCGTCCCTGTCCTCGTGGGCTCCTGAGGATGCTTCCGCATTATTTGTTTGACGAGCGAGCGGCAAATTGCTATCTTGACAGCAACTGAATAGCGAACCTGTTTTGATCCTGCCGCCGGGTAGGGTTCCGAGCACTCGGAACGTCTTTCATCGTTAGGCCTTCGAAGATGAAAGATCGTTTCGGGTGCTTTTTCTATTTTCAGGGGCGCTGTTCGCCAACCACGAGATAAGGGGGCAGTGATGGGGTCAGAACTTCCATTGTTGGTATTCACGGTATTGACGGGGCTTGCATCGGGCGGCTATGTGCTGGGCACTGTCTACGGCTTGTTGGACAAGCGGCGAAAGCGCAGCTGGGCGTTCTCGCTTCTCTGCCTTGTTGCGCTGGGGATAGGCATGCTGGGATCCCTCGCTCACCTGGGCCATCCCGAGCGCTTCCTCAATGCGCTGGCAAACCCCTCGGCCATGATCACGCAGGAGGCCTACTGGTCCATAGCGTTTGGCTGCGTGCTGCTCGTAGATACGCTGCTGCTCAAGATCAAGGGCTCGCACAACAAGGTGGTGCCCGTCGTGGGGCCTGTTCTGGGGCTTGGCCTCATGACGGTCACTTCGATTGCCTACTTCACCAGCTATGGGGTCGCAGGATGGGCCGAAGCGCCGACGCTGTTCCTGTTCATCGTGGGAGATTTGGCCTTGGGCTCGTCGCTTGCGATCGCGTTTCCTGGAGCCGCTTCCGACCTGTCAGACAACGCTGGCTCGAAGGAGGCGCCGACCAAGGCCACGCCCAGCATCGCAATCGCTTTGTATCTGGCGCTTGCTGTCGTGTTCGTCGCAGAGGCGGTCGTCTTCGCGGGGCTTGCGGTGGGGCCATGGGGCTTTGTGGCAGCGGCTGTCGTCGCTCTCATCGCATGTGCCTTGCAAATGGCAGAGATGCTGAGGAAGGCGAAGGGCGCAAGCATTCGCTGGATATGCTTTTCGCTCGTTGCGTTGTCCGTGATCATCTCCCGCTGCGCCTTCTTTGCGATGGCCTAGCCCTAGTTGCCGAATCTGCGCACGCCTGCGACTGCCGTGGCGTGCGACGTACAGGAAGTGAGTGAACCATGAAAGAGCTGAAACGAGAGAGCGCCAAGATAGACAGGCGCACGTTCGTCGCCGGTTGTGCAGCAACCGCAGCGGCGCTTGGCGCTTCGAGCGGCGTCTATGGCCGGGACTTCCGGCTCGCCTTCGCTGACGAGGCGAGTGCGGAGGAGGGCGAAGGCACTTGGAAGACCATAGCCTGCCTGCATGGGTGTGGCACGCGCTGCATGAACCAGACGCTCGTCAAAGGCGGCATCCCCATTCGCCAAAAGACCGATGACACGCACCCCGACTCCATCCTCTATCCGCAGCAGCGCGGCTGTCTGCGCGGACGAACGCTCGTGGAGTTCGAGAATGGTGCCGACCGGCTCAAGTATCCCTTGAAGCGCATCAGCTGGTCTATCGACGAGCCGCATGGCGAGCTGCGCGGCAAAGAGGGCTATGTGCGCATCAGCTGGGACGAAGCGCTTGACTTGGTGGCCGTGCAGCTCAAGAAGACCTATCAAGAGCACGGGCCGCGCTCGGTCTACATGCCCTGCAACCTCAGCAACGGGCGCATGCGCGTGGCTCCTCTGCTGAATACGCTGGGTGGATACCTCACCGTATCGGACACCATATCGTATGGCACCTACACCTACAACACGGATCTTCTGGGCATCAGCTATGGTGATGAGTGCGTGGGAAACGATCGCCTCGACATGATGGAGAATGCCGATACGGTCGTTCTGTGCGGGCAGAACCCTGGCTGGGGCTCGAATGGCAACCCGGGGTACTTCTTCAGGGCTGCCAAGGACCGCGGCGCGGACTTCATCTATATCGGGCCTTCCTACAACGTGTCTGCCGCCATGCTTGATGCTCGGTGGATACCGGTGATGCCTGGTGGCGATACGGCTTTCCTCCTGGGCGTGGCGCATTCCATGCTCAAGCTGGATAGCGAGAAGGGAGGCATCATAGACTGGGACTTCTTGCATCGGTACTGTGTCGGCTTCGATGCTGAGTCGATGCCTGAAGGCGCCTCTGCGAACGAGAACTTCAAGGGCTATCTCGAGGGCGCATATGACGGGGTCGCAAAGGATGCTGCATGGGCATCCGAGCGGTGCGGCACTCCTCGAGAGGACATCGAGTGGTTTGCCGAACAGATGACCAAGCGGAAGAACGTCACGCTCTCGCATGGGTATTCCGGCGCTCGCTGCTATGGTGCGGAGGACCTGCCGCAGATGTACATGACAATCGCCTGCATGGGTGGCCACTATGGGAAGCCCGGCAATGCGTGCTCGAACTACTGGGTCGACCGGCAGGGCCCTTGTTCGCTTCAGATATTGTCTACCGGCGACGACGGCACCGACGACGTCGCCCTTCCTGACCTCGACCCGCTCTATGACGCTGACAGGTTCGAGCCTGTGGAGAAGACCGACTACGTTCAAGGGCTGCAGATTTGGGACGCCATCATCGACGGGAAGTACACGAGCAATGGGCGATGCTGGTCGGGAAACTTCACGGAGCCTGTTGAGAAGGAATGCGACATCCGCATCATCTATGCCGCGCGGGACGGCTCGGCGCGCTCGGTCACCAACTCCTCCAAGATGGAAGAGGCGTACCGAAAGCTCGACTTCATCCTGTACCAGCACTTCGTCCCCTCGCCGTCAGCGCCTTATGCCGACATAATCCTGCCTGTCACGTCCGACATAGAGCGTGACGGAATCGCAGAGAACGGGGACCGTGACCGAGAGATGGTGCTCGTCTACTCGAAGCTGGGAGGCAACGTATACGAAGCGAAGTCAGACCAGTGGATAGCCGAGCAGCTCCTCGAGCGTTTGGGCTATGACCCCAAAGACGTCTACCCCCTCACCGAGGAGCAGCAGTTCTTCAACAGGCTGAAGAATTCCCGGATCGAACATGCCGATGGCTCGTCTGTGCCGCTCGTCACCATCACGGAGCAAGACATCGCGGAGTGGGGCGTCGAAGGCGAGCCGCAGCAGGGCGCCATCGGCATCAACGAGCTGAAAGAGCGCGGCATCTACCAGGTGGAGCGCCATGTTGGGGACCAATACCAGACAGTTTCCTATGCCGACTTCATCGCTGATCCTGAGGCGAACCCGCTCGAATCCGCGAGCGGCAAGTTCGAGATCTGCTGCCAAGCCAAGGCGGACCTCTTCAACATGGCCGCGCTCGATGGCGAGACATACAAGCCGTATCCGACCTATCATGAGGTCAGGCGAGATGAGGGCTTCCCGCTTCTCATGTTCAGCACGCATTATCCCCGGAGCGCATGCACTGACTTCAACAATGTAGAGACGCTGCGCGAGACGTTCCTGGCGCCTGTCGTTATGAGCGTTGCCGACGCGAAGGAGCGCGGAATCGTCACCGGAGACGCGGTTCTCGTCACGAGTCCCTACGGCAAGGTGTTGCGTCCCGTGAGCGTGAGCGCGCTCATCATGCCGGGCAGCATCGATGTGCCCAACGGGTCGTGGCCGGACATCGGCGAGGACGGCATCGACCGAGGCGGCAGCCCCAACATGCTCTGTGGCGGCAAGCCCCAAGGACTCGGCGTGTCTGGCTACAACAACGTTTGGGTTCAGGTGGAGAAGTGGACCGGACCGATGCCGACGCCGGACTGTGACACGCGGCTCACGCTGGACGTCAAGGAATAGGGGTGGAACGAATGACGCGCAAGGGATTCTATTTCGACAGCACCAAATGTGTGTATTGCAAGACGTGCCAGGTCGCTTGCAAGAAGAAGTTCGACGTGCCGAAGCTTTTGAGCTATCGGGTCGTGAGCGGCTACGAAGTGGGGGAGTATCCCCAGGCGAGGTTCTATGCCATATCTGCTGCGTGTAACCATTGCGAGAACCCCGCCTGCGTGAGGAGCTGTCCCACGCGCGCGATGTACAAAGACGAGCAGGACGGCACGGTGCAGCACGATGACGACGTCTGCATCGGGTGCCAGGCGTGCATCATGGCCTGCCCCTACGGCGCTCCGGTCTATCTGGAGGAGCGGGGAATCGTCAACAAGTGCAACGCTTGCATAGACACGCGCGAGGAGGACGGCTCGACGACGTGCGAGGCTGCGTGCGGCATGCGTGCGATAGAGTTCGGCGACTTCGACGAGCTGGCGGCGCGGCATCCTGACGCCGTCGTGGAGATACCCTGTCGGCCCGATCCTTCTCTCGCCCACCCGTCCATGATCATCGAGTGTCGGGACTACGTCTATGACGACGCGTATCGCGACATGGCGTACTAGACATGGGCGATAGGGATCTCCTGCTCGCGGCGAGAGAGCTCGTCTATGCCGTCATTGCACGCGCCTACGCCGAAGAGCCCGATGCGGCTTTCGTTCAGGCGCTCGAGGGAGACGAGCTTTCGTTGGCGGTGCGACTGCTGGATGACGGGCATGAGGCGCGTCTGGAAGACGGGCTTGAGCGAATGAGGGCATGCTGCAGGCGGGAGGATGGCGAAGCCCTTTCGAGGCGCCTGTCCGACTACGGCGCAGAGTATGTCCGCATCTTCATAGGGCCGGGCACGCTCTCTGCGGCTCCGTGGGAGTCGGCGCATGTGGCGGGAGGGCGGCCATCGGCTCAGCCGACAGCTTTGGACGTCCGCGAGGCATACCGGCGAGCTGGCTTGCTTCCCGTGCGGAAGGGGCAGGTGGCAGACGACTTCGTCGGGCTGGAGTTCGACTTCATGGCGAACCTGGCGATGTGCGCTTCGATGGATTGCCGCAGGGGACGCCTGGCTGCTTGCTGCGAGAGGCTGAGCCAATCGCAGGCATTTCTGCAGGCCCATCTGCAGGCATGGGTGGCGAGTCTGGCGCGTGCGATTCGCGCCCATTATGGGGACTGCCTGTATGCGTCTGTCACCGAGTTTGCCTCGGTGTGGGTGATGCGGGATGCCGACATTGTGCGAGGCATGCTTGAGGGCTGCGATTCGCCTTGCCTGGATGCGACGGAGGAGGGAAGAGCATGGCGTGAATCATGCTGGTCGGGACCAGCATGATGGAATCGGTGTGGGCCGTGGCGCTCGGCAAATCGCAAGGGTTCAGTCAACCAGTGCCTTGTCGCGATGGCTTTGGGCACTCACACAGCAGTTCCGGCGCTCCGTATGGCGAGGGCGCCGGAACTGTGGGGGTCTTGTATCATCGCATGTGCGTCTGTGCGTGCCGCGATGCGACAGTCGCGGCATGAGCGCCGTGCAAAAGATCACGCCTGTCCGGGTGGCCGGTAGTCGGGAATCTCGCCCGCGTGCTCCTCAAGGCTGTCGAAGAAGAGTCCTTCCATGATGGAGTTGCGCGTGTTCCACGTAGCGCCGGTGATGGCGTCCACCACGCCGGCAATCTCCTCGTCAGTGGCTATCAAGAGCTTCTGGGACGCCTCGCGCGTGCCGCTGGCGGCTTCCCGTTCGCCGCTGCTGTCTTCGCGCGCGCCGCTAGCGCTGACCAGCCCTGATGCACGGTTGCCGTCACTCACGATCTTGCGTCCTTAGGCGGTCGTGCGCGTCGTCTCGGACGGTCGACCGGCACCGCCTGCCTCAGTTGTGCTGGCTGTCGCCTGGTTGCCCCGCTCGCCGGTGATGACAGCGGCAAGGCCGCCAGCGGCTGGGTCGCAGAGGAGCGCGACGATGACGATTACGGGCCAAAACTGCATGCAGAGTGCCACGAACCGGTCGAAGAGGTTGGTTGCGATCATGCCGCCCGTCATGGCCGACGTCATCTCCACCTCGCCGATGCCAGTCATGAAGGCGGTCATGACGATGCCGAGGACGAGCATGATTAGCGTGCTGAAGAACACGTTCTGTATCAGCCTGAACGCAACGTTTCCCGGCTTCGCGTCATAGTAGCATGCGCATGCGCCGGCTATGCGCGCCAGCGGCACCACCGCCGTGACGACGAACGACGTGACGAACGCCACGAGGAAGCTCATCAGGAAGAACACGGGGTCGATGTGCGGCATGCCTTGTGCGATGGTGAGGCACAGGCAAAGCACGGCAGCCACGAACAGGGAGAAGAACAGCCCGTAGATGATGTAGTACTTTTTGCTATGCATGATGCTGCTCCTTATGGGCGAGCCCCCGCGCTTTTGGGGGCTCGCCGAATCGTGCGTCGGGGAGGCTAGCTCACCACGAACAGGGTCTTTTGCTTCTCGTCCATGCGGCTTGCCAGCTCCTCCACGGGGCCGAACTCGATGCACTGGGACTGGCAGTGCTGCACGCACGAGGGCACCTTGCCCATGCTACGGCGCATGGCGCATGTATCGCACTGCTTGGTGGGGATGGGCAGATACGAGAACTGCCAGTTCTCCTCGGCCTCGTCCCCGATGACCCACGGGCCGATCTTCACTACCTTGACTCCCGTCTCGCCGACGGGATACCCATGCTCCATCTGGCAAGCCACCTCGCAGCTGTGGCAGCCAGAGCACCATTGAGCATCGATGAGAAGTCCGTATTTCGCCATGGCTAGTTACCTTCCTCTACTTTGTAGATCTTGCAGATGGAGCTCTTGTAGTTCGAGCCGAACCCGCTTTTGCCGGGTATCCAGGGAAGCGTATTGTTGATGTTGAGGTCGAAGACGTCGTAGAACTTGTCTGGGTCGCCTTCGGGGAACCACCAGCCGTGGTCGCATGACACGAGTCGGCGGTCCATGATGGGCGTGAGCTTCGCCTTGCGCTTCGCGCGGCCGAGCGGGCCTTCCATCCACACCCAGTCACCGTCTTTGATGCCGTACTGCGCGGCCGTGTCGGGATGTATCTCCATGAGCGGCCACGGGCGATAGTGGCGCATGCGCTCGATCTGGCGATGCTCTGAGTGGAACATGCCCCAGAAGCGCGCGCCGGACGTCATGACGAGCGGGTATTCGTCCATGAGCTCGGGGGTCGACCCCGGGCCGGGCTCGGGCTCCTCGAAGTAGGGGAGCGGGTCAAGCCCAGCGCGGCTGTAGAAGTTGCTCCACAGTTCGATGCGTCCGGTGGGGGTGTTGAAGCCGGGCTGGCCGTCGGGGCGCAGCATGCCCTTCTCGTA
>CAJUFC010000116.1 GCA_910585565.1 uncultured Eggerthellaceae bacterium
AACTCCATTTGAAACAGCCACACAAAAGGCCCCTCCACTACAGAGGGGCCTTATTCGTTTGCCAACTTTTCAATGTATTGAAAACCCTTCCAAAATCGTTAAGAGTTTCATTTTCATTGAAAAGTTTTCTGTGGCTGGCGGCGCCATGCGAGCATTGCGCAGAGCGTACACGCGGTCATAAGCGAGGCGTGATAGGATAGGGGCGACCATATCTGCATCGGAAGGAAGCGACATGAGCGAAGACGTGTGCTCGGCAGACAGCCAGATGCCGCCCATCGTCATCATCACGGGCATGAGCGGGGCAGGCAGGACCGAGGCCGTCCATGTGTTCGAGGACTTGGGCTACTACTGCGTCGACAACCTGCCGTCGAAGTTGATCCTCAGCATGGCGGAGATGAACGGCAGCACGGGAGACGCCGGCGCGCAGAAGAAGCTGGCGATCGTGTGCGACGCCCGCAGCGGCGAGTACTTCGGCTCGCTCGTGGAGGTCCTGCGCGAGATGCGCGAGCGCGGGATCGACTACCGGATGGTGTTCCTCGATGCCGACGACGGCAAGCTGGTGGCGCGCTACAAGTCGAGCCGGCGGCGACACCCGCTCTGCACGGACGGCACCACCATCGTGCAGGGCATCCAGCGCGAGCGCAGCCTGCTGGCCGAGGTGCGCGACCGCGCCGACTACGTGATCAACACCACCGACATGATGCCGCAGCAGCTGCGCGACCGCATCCGCTCCATTTTCGAGACGGGGCAGGAGCGAAAAGGTCTCGTCGTGACGGTGTACTCGTTCGGGTTCAAGCACGGCGCTCCGCTGGACGCCGACCTCGTCATGGACGTGCGGTTTCTGCCGAACCCCTTCTACGTGCCGGAGCTGCGCCCCTTGACGGGCTTGGACGCGCCGGTGCGCGACTACGTCATGCTGCGCGACGAGACGATCGCCTTCAACAAGAAGTGGCATGAGCTTTTGGACGTCGTCATGCCGGGGTACGTCGCCGAGGGCAAGCAACAGCTGGCCATCGGCGTGGGCTGCACGGGCGGCCAGCACCGAAGCGTGGCTCTGGCCGAGTCGACGGGCGACTACCTCAAGTCGATGGGGTATCGCGTCTCGGTGGCGCACCGCGACCTCGACCGCGCTGACAAGCGCGCGCCAGCGAGGCTGGAGGACGAGACGCCTGACGTGCATGCCGATGCGCCCGAGGAAGTCAGGTAGCGCTGCGATGCCGGCGAACGCTGCCTTCAGGGTAGACCCCTCGCAGACCTCCGCGTTCAAGGCGCTGGCTGCCGATGCGCCGGCGAGCATCGCGGACGCAGGCTACGTCGAGCCGCTGCGCGCCGTCGTCATCGGGGGCGGCACGGGAGCGCCGGTGTCCATCCGCTCGCTTCTGTCGCTGGGGATAGAGACCTCGGCCGTGGTGGCCATGGCCGATGACGGGGGCTCGACGGGCATCCTGCGCGAGGCGGCCAACATCACGCCGCCCGGAGACGTGCGCAAGTGCATCGCGGCCTTCGCCAAGAATCCCGACGACCCGCTCGTCCGAGCGTTCAAGTACCGCATCGAGATAGCCAACGACCATGCGCTCGGCAACTTGATGCTGGCCTGCCTCGAGGACGCATGCGGCTCGTTTCCCGAGGCGATCGAGATATGCGAGCGCATGCTGGGGGCGCAGGGGCACGTGTATCCCTCGACGCTCGACCACGTGACGCTGGCCGCCACCACCAAAGACGGCCGCTGCCTGGACGGACAAGCGGTCGCCTGCCACTCGACGACGGCGCTGCAGTCGGTGTCACTGCGCTCGGATTCGGGCGCCATCGAGCCGTATGGGCCGGCGATCGAGGCCATCATGCAGGCCGACCTCATCGTGCTGGGCCCGGGCTCCCTCTTCACCTCCATCATCGCTAACCTGCTCGTGCCGGGCATCGTGGATGCCATCCGCGCCTCGAATGCGGCTACGCTGTTCGTGTGCTCGGTGGCTGACACCCAAGGCGAGACGTGGGGGCTGTCTGCCAAAGAGCACATCGAGGCGCTGTTCGATCACGGCATGGAGGGCCTGCTCGACTACGCGCTCATCCACTCGAAGGTGCCTCTGCGCGCCGAGAGCCCGGCCACCACGAGCTTCATCGCGGTGTCGGGCGAGGAGGGCATCCACACCTCGACGGCCGATCTTGAGGACCGCGAACTGGCACGCAGCGTGCGCCCGGTGTCGGTGAGCTACGCCGACGTCATGGCCGTGCAGGCGCAGGGTCCCATCTGCATCTCGCGCGACCTCACCGATGCGAAGCACCCGACCTGGCATTCGCCGGGTGCCCTGCGCAGCTCCATTTTGCAGGTGGTCAAGCTGATGCAGGCTCGCCGAGACAAGGGGGAGAGTTGTCGTTCACCGCTGACGTGAAAGACGAGCTGGCGCGCGTCGAGCCGACGTGCCGGCACTGCGACAAGGCGACGCTGTCGGCCCTCGTGCGCTCGGAGGGCTCGCTCTTCGTGAGCGGCCCGGGACGCTGCCGCGTCGAGATCGCGACCGACTCCGCCTCGGTCGGGCGCCTCATCATCAAGCTGCTCCACGGCATATACGGGCTCAAGACCGAGCTGACCATACGCCGGTCGGTCCTGCACAAGACCCCCAACTACCTC
>CAJUFC010000117.1 GCA_910585565.1 uncultured Eggerthellaceae bacterium
AACCTGCGCAAGATCGAGCGCGACGTGCAGCGTACAGCGCACCGTGCTGCGGATGCGGTCGAGCACGAAGGACAGGCGCCGAGCGCCTCGGCCGAGCGCGAGAGGCAGGTGGCTGGTGCCTCGGTCGAGCGCGAGCTGGAAGATGCCTCTGACGTGCTGAGCGACATGCAAGATGCCCAAGAGCCCTTGGGTGACATGCGCCGGACTGACAACGAGCGCCCGACAAAGAGCGACGAGCGCTAGGAGCGTTCGCCTGCGGGGGGCATAGCGTGGCAGGTGCCCGCGAGCGCCTTTTGATGCGCAAAGGAACCGCAGGCATCCCCAGGCTGGCAGGCATCCTCAGGCAACATCGATAGCGCTGGCGCCATCGCCAAATGGGTCCTCCTCTCTGTTGTCGGTGTTCACCTGTTCGACCATGCGCTGTTGTGCCGCAGCCAAGCTCTCGCGGTGGCCGGTGAGGGCGGCGAAGGGAGAGAACTGGGCCGCTCGGTCGCGAATCGGCATGGCAGGCCGTCTGGATGCAGGGCGCGCGAGCTCGATGATGTCGTCGTAGTGGTGCGCGCGATGCGGTGCGTGGGGCGCATCGCACGCCGTGGGTGTCGCTGCGGGATGGCTCATGCGCTGTGACCTCCTATCTGGGCGTTGCGCTGCCGAGCAGTTGCTGCCTCTTGCAGGCTGGCAGCGCGCAGGACGGCGTTCTTGCCGAACTTCTCGCGTATGTCGAGCATCGCCTGCTGCAGCTGGCGGTCGTGCTCTGCGTCGCGGGGGTGGGCGTGCGTGCCTTCCGGCAGGAGGGAGGCCTCTCCGGTGGGAAACAGGCTCATCTGCCGGCATGCTTGCCGCATGCGCGCCTCCTGCTCGGAGATGATGCGCTCGGCCGCGACGTGGATGCGGCGCACGAGCAGCGCAGGATCGACCGTCTTGTCGTACAGCGCAAGCGCCGCTGCGGCAATGGCGTGGGCCGAGGCGGTGGGGGCCTCGAGGTTGGCGGTGCCGTGTGCGTGCTTGGGCAGGGCGCGTCCGTAGTGGTCGGTGACGATCTCGCCCTCGTAGGCGTCAGCAACGGCGGCATCGGCCAGGCTCTCGCGGTCATAGCCCACCGTGATGGTGATCTTGTCGGTGGCCTGTCCGCGCTTCATCAGGTCGAAGGCCAGCTCGTCGGCCATCTCTTGCATGACGAGGCGGCCTTCTTGGGCATCATAGGGCCGCTGCAGCACCTGCCCTGACATCTTGCAGTTGGTGGCGGGCGCGTATCCCTTGATGTCGGCCATCGTTACGGGCTCCACGCCCCAGGCGTGGTCGATCAAAAGCTCTGCGTTTTTTCCGAAGAGCCGGAACAGCAGCTCCTCGTTGCGCGGGTCGCTGGGCTCGCCCAAGGAGCAGCGGGCGACATCTCCCATGGTGTGCATCCCTTGGGCTGCTAGCTTGCGGGCGTATGCTGGGCCCACACGCCAGAAGTCGGTGAGCGGGGTATGTCCCCACAGGCGCTGGCGATAGGACAGCTCGTCGAGCATGGCAATGCGCACGCCTTGGGCATCGGGCTGTTCGTGCTTGGCGAGGATGTCCATGGCGACCTTCGCGAGGTAGAGGTTGGTGCCGATGCCGGCAGTGGCGGTGATGCCGCTGGTGGCAAAGATGTCGGCCACCACGCATGAGGCCAGCTCGCGCGCGTCCTTGCCGTAGGTGTGCAGATACTTCGATGCGTCGATGAACACTTCGTCGATGGAGTAGACATGGATGTCTTCCGGCGCGAAGTGTCGGAGGTACACCTCGTATATCTGGGTGGACACCTCAAGGTAGCGCGCCATGCGCGGCTTTGCCGTGATGTAGGTGAGCTCGTCTGTTGGGCCTGCACCGGCGCGCCTGCGTTCGGCATTGATCGCTGCTACCTTTTGCACCACCTCGAACAG
>CAJUFC010000118.1 GCA_910585565.1 uncultured Eggerthellaceae bacterium
CCGCGGAATCCGGCAAAGCCGCGCGGGGCGCGTGCCAGGCCCTCCCGAGGGGGGGGAGCCGTTCGGACGGCTTGCTCCTCCTGCGTTGCGCGATGTCTGCCCCTTTCGGCGGGCGACGAGGATTCGAGAAGAGAAACCGTATGCGACATTTGCTTACATATATACAGAGGGTGGTCGCTGTCGCGCTGGCGTGCGCCTTGGCGTGCAGCCTCGTGCCAGCCTCGGCGCTCGCGCGGACGGCGGCGGGGGACCTGGGCATACGCCTGGAGGTGCCCGCGAGCGCGTTCGTGGACCAAGGGGACGACACGAAGGCGGCGGATGCGCTCCTCGGCATCAGGATCGAGGTGCCGAAGCAGGCGTTCGTGGATGCTGGCGACGACACGCGTTCGGCCGACGGCATGCTGGGCATACGCCTGGAGGTGCCGAGCCAGGCCTACGTCGGTCCGGAGGGTGACGAGACGCGCTCGACTGATGGCCTTTTGGGCATCAGGCTCGAGGTCCCGAAGCAGGCGTTCGTCGAGCCGGACGACGGCGCCGACGTGCGGGCGGCGGAAGGGATCTTCGGCATCCGCCTCGAGGTCCCGAAGCAGGCGTTCACGGAGCCGGGCGACGACACGAAGGCAGCCGAGGGCCTGGTGGGCATCCGCCTCGAGGTGCCGCGCCAAGCCTACATAGAAGGCGGCGACACGCGCGCGGCGAGCGGGCTCTTCGGCATACGCCTGCAGGTGACGACGACGCACACCGTTACGTTCGACCCGAACGGCGGCATCGGCGGCAAGGGCGTGACCGTCATGGACGGTGCTGCCGTGGAGGAGCCCGATCCCGTGGCGGCGACGCGCGAGGGCTATCGCGTCGAGGGATGGTATCTCGACGCCGCGTGTACGCAGCGCTACGACTTCGCGCAGCCCGTCTTCGGCGACTTCACCCTGTTCGCGAACTGGGAGAAGGAGGAATACGAGCGGGCGGCATACACGCTGCATGTGCTGGGAGCGGACGCGTTCATCGCAGACGACGGCTTGGAGAGCCACGTCGACGACGAGGCGGATCCGAGGTATGTCGGCTCGTACCAGGTGGGCAAGGGCCTGACGCTGCAGACACCGGTGCGGCCCGGCTACGAGTTCGTCGGCTGGTACGCCGGCTGGACGGAGGAGGGCGGCCACGCAGGCGAGCCCGTCTCCATCATCAGCCGCCATGCCGAGGGCGAGCAGCACTTCTGGGCGAAGTGGGAGCCGCTGCCGCCACCTGCGGGCGACTACTGGACGGTGACGTTCGACTCGCGCGGCGGCACTGCCGTCGAGCCGCAGTACGTCGACAAGGCGACAGGCGGCACGGCCGTGCGTCCCGCTGACCCCGCGCGCGGCGGATACGCGTTCACGGGATGGTACGCCGACAGCATGTGCATGAGGCCGTTCGACTTCGGCGCGCCCATCGCGGCAGACACGACGATCTATGCCGGCTGGAAGAGGGACAGCGGCGAGCAGACCGTGACGCACGCGGTCATCTTCGACACGCAGGGCGGAAGCCCGGTGGCGCGCCAGTCGGTGCGCGACGGCAAGACGGCGCAGCGCCCGAAGGAGGACCCGACCAAGACAGAGGCGCGGTTCCTCGGCTGGTTCGACGGCCCGGGCGAGGATGCCGCCGAGTTCGACTTCGCGCGGCCCATCACGGGAGACGTGACGGTGTACGCCCACTGGCGCGAGCTCGAGCGGTTCGACGTGACGTTCTATGCGGCCGGCGGCGCCTTCGAGGGCGCAGGCGAGGGCGGCGTCGACGTGGGCGAGGTCACGGTCAAGGTGAAGGAGGGGTCGTGCGTGCTGGCCAGCCAGGTGCCCGGCGGCGAGGGCAGCGGGGTCGCGGCTCCCAAGCAGGCCGGCTGGCAGTTCGCCGGGTGGTACCCGGAGGACGCGGACGCGCCCGGCCAGGGCGACTACGCGGGCGGCGCCTTCGACTTCGCGGGCACGCCCATCGAGGGCCCGACGAGCGTCTACGCTAAGTGGACGCTGAGGCTCGACGTGACGGTGCCGGCGAGCGTCGGCCTCGCCGTGGACGCGGGCACGGGCAAGGTGACGGCGCCTGCCATGGGCGAGTACGCCCTCAAGAGCCGGACCGTGCGCCCCGTGGAGGTGCAGGCGCTCGCGCTCGAGAGCGAGCAGGCAGAGCTCGAGGGCTTCTTCGAGCTGCCGGAGGGGGCGCTTCCCGACGGCGCCCCGGAGGCCGAGCGGCTGGCGGCGTGGAAGGGCGCGCTCGCGTCGACGCGGCTCACGCTGCTGGCCGACGCGCCCGGCGCGGCGACGCTGATGCTCCCGCTCGCAGGCGACGCCGACGGCTCCACATGGAGGAGCGCCTACGCGCTCGCGGAGGCCGAGCGGGCGGTCTACCGCATGGCCGCCTTCAGCTACGCGGGCACCGCGTTCGACGAGCTCTGGCAGGGCGCCGACCCCAGCGAGCGCCTGCCGCTCGAGCTGGGCATGTCCATCCCGACGGACAAGCTCGAGGTCCGCGCCGACCTCGACGGCGAGCGCCCCGTCACCCGCCTCCAGGTGACGGTGGCGGCGCAAGCATGACCCGAAGGGACGGGGCAAATGGGCCGCACGCCCCGTCCTGTTTGTCTCTGAGAGGAGCGCGATAGCGCGACGCATGTTTATGTAGGGCGTTTTGGCCGCCCGAACGAACGCTCGCGGAGACCTCCATCCTTCCCGGGCGAGGGGCGCTGCTTGGTAGGCGCGCGCCCCTCGCCTGCAGGGAGGTCGCAGAAGCGAGAAGCGGCCGGGGCCGCCCGCGCCAGGGTGCGCGTCCCGATGCGGAGACCTCTTGCAGGCTCCCGCGGAGGGCGCATCAGCCCACGCGGCGACCCCAGGCTGGTGCCAAACTCCATTTGAATAGATTCGACTGACGGGTGCGGGAGACACGTTTTCCCGCACCTGATGCGTTTCTTACGCTTTGCCGGTGGCTGCCCGAAACAGGTTACGGGCGTATGCGGATTATTGTAGAATAGGCAGAAACCTTTAAACCTAGCTTAAACGCATGACACAAGAAGGATAGTAGTATGTCAGGAAACGGACCTTTGACAGGACGCACTTTCTCGAATCGCTACCAACTGGGAGAGCGCATCGGCACGGGCGGGATGGCTGAGGTCTATAGCGCGCAGGACATGGTGCTCGGGCGCGTTGTCGCCGTCAAGGTGATGCTTCCCCAGTATGCTAAGGACCCTGACTTCACGCGCCGCTTCCGCCAAGAGGCCGCAGCGGCCGCCAATCTGCAAAGCCCCTACATCGTCAACGTCTACGACTGGGGTCACGACTCTGATACATACTATATCGTGATGGAATACGTGCGCGGCAGCGACCTTAAGATGGCGATTCTCGAGCGTGGTGCCATCAACCAGCGCAAGGTGGCCGAGATCGGCAGCCAGGTATGCCAGGCGCTGACCGTGGCGCACCAGCAGGACATCATCCATCGCGACATCAAGCCGCAAAACATCATGATCCAGCCGGATGGTAACGTGAAGGTGATGGACTTCGGCATTGCGCGCGCCAAGAACTCGACGGCCGAAAAGACGCAGACCGTGCTGGGGACGGCGCACTACACGTCGCCCGAGCAGGCTCAGGGCCACGACCTGACGGCGGCGAGCGATATCTACTCGCTCGGTGTCGTGCTGTTCGAGGCCGCCACGGGCGAGCTGCCCTTCGATGGGCCCGATGCGGTCAGCGTGGCGCTCATGCAGGTCAAGGACGAGCCGCCGGAGCCGAGCAGCATCAATCCCGACCTCGACCCGTCGTTTGAGGCCATCATTCTGACGGCCATGGCGAAAGACCCGCGCGACCGCTTCGCGACGGCGAACGACATGCGCCTTGCGCTCAACGACTTTTTGGCCGGGCGTCCGGTCAAGCTGCCCGGCATGGCGGTGGCAGGCGCCATCGCTGGCGCTGCGGCTGGCGCGGCGGCGGGCTTTACCAGCGCGCGGACGAGCGTGATCCAGCCCATCGGGGCTGCGGCGGGCGACATCGATTCGACCCAGGTGATGCCGGTGAGCATGGCTGCCTCAAGCGGCGCCAGCACGACCAAGCCCTATGCGGGCGCGAACGGCAGCCAGGGCGGTCGCCACTATTCAGACGGCGGCTCCCGCGGCTCTGGCTCGGGTGGCGGCATGTCGACGGGCAAGAAGGTCGGCATTGCGGCGGGCGTCGTTGCGGCTATCGCTGCGGTGGTGGCGCTGCTGTTTGCGTTCGGCGTCATCGGCGGCGAGCAGGCTAGCGTGCCTTCCGTCACCGACCTCAAGACCGAAGACGCCGTGGCGCTCATCGAGGAGGCCGGGTTCGAAGTCGGCCGCATGGAGAGCTCGTATGACGACACGGTCGAGTCGGGCGTCGTCATCAGCCAGAACCCCAAGGGCGGCACCAACGCGCCCAAAGGCTCCAAGATCGACATCGTCGTTTCGCAGGGCTCCGAGCAGGTTGACGTGCCCAACGTTGTCGACATGACCCAGGAAGAGGCCCGCAATGCCCTTGCCAAGGACGGCTTTACCCTGGGCGAGATACAGGAAGAGAACAGCGACACCGTCGAGGCCGGCAAGGTCATCAGCCAGAACCCGGCTGCAGGCGGCAAGGCGGCCAAGGGGTCGCAGGTCACCATCGTGCTGTCCAAGGGTGCCGAGGAAGTCAGCGTTCCCGACATCGAGGGCATGACCGTGGAGGCTGCCGCCGCTGCCGCCGAGAGGGCGGGGCTGACCATCAGCCAGTCGGGCAGCGAATATTCCAGCAGCATTGCGGCGAACAACATCATCAGTCAAAGCCCCAGCTCGGGCAGCAAAGCCAAGAAGGGTTCCACGATCACGTACGTGATATCGCTGGGCGCCAACAACAATGCCGAGGTGCCGAGCGTGCTCGACTCGACCGAGACGTATGCGAAGACGGCTCTCGAGAATGCAGGCTTCAAGGTGTCAGTGGTTAAAAGCGCGTCTTCCACGGTGGCGGCGGGTCAGGTCATGAAGCAAACCCCGGCTGGCGGAACCAAGGCTAAAAAAGGCGACACCGTGACGATTGAGGTCTCCACGGGTCCGGCCGACGGTGGTGGCAGCGACGGCGGTGACGAGGCGGAGGGCTCCGCGACAAACTAATCGGGTCAGGCAGGGTAGGCGACTCTTATGCAGATACTGATCGTCGAGGACGACGAGCGGCTGGCAGCCGCACTGGAAAAGATACTCAGGGACAACAGCTACGACGTCGACGTCGTGCACGACGGGCAGGCTGGGCTTGACTTTGCGAAAGCCGGTTCGTATGACGCAATCATCATGGACGTGATGATGCCGAAGATGAACGGGTTTGAGGTGACGCGCGAGATTCGTCGCGAGGGCATCAGCACGCCGGTCATGCTGCTGACGGCGCGCGACGCGACGAACGACAAGATCACCGGGTACGACTCGGGCGCTGATGACTACATGACCAAGCCGTTTTCGCCAGCGGAGCTCATGGCGCACCTGCGTGCCCTGACGCGTCGCCAGGGCGAAGTGGTGTTCGAGCAGCTGACGTCGGGCGACTTGGTGCTCGACCTCGACAGCATGCACCTCGCTTGCGGTCAGAAGTCGATCCAGCTGAGCTCGAAGGAGTTCAGCGTCATCCGCATCCTCATGGCCAGCCCGGGTTCGGTGTTCTCGAAAGAGACGCTGGTCGACCGCGCGTGGGGCATGAGCTCGAGCGCGGGCGACAACAACGTGGAGGCGTACATCTCGTTTCTGCGCAAGAAGCTCAAGCATCTGGGATCAAAATGTTCGATTGAGACAATTCGCAAGGCGGGCTACCGCTTTGTCGAAGGATAGGCTTTCATGAATTCAGCCCAACCGAAGCTGCTGCGCAACCTGCGTAGCAAATTTATATTGATGAACATGCTCTTGGCGGCGCTCGTGCTGGGCGTCGCGTTTGGCGTCGTGTGCTACCTCGACTACATGAACCGCCTGACGACGGTGTACGACGAGCTAGATGTCGTCTTGGCGGAGGTGGCCACGCCGGACGTGCCGCAGATCGACAGCATCCGCCCGCTGACGACCGTCGGCACGACGGGCGCCGTTGCCGTTGCACCAAATGGCGCCGGTATGGGTGCAGATGCGGGCAACAGCTCGACTGATGGGCATGCGAGCATTGCCGATGACGACGCCTACACGACGGGCAAGAACGGCTCGCGCGTCGAGTTCACAGCGCCTATGATCGGCAAGTCGCCTGAGGACAAGAACACGGTTGTGCTGGTGGCGGTGTACAGCGTGGCGCCCAACGGCATCTACACCGTCGTGGGCGATTACACGACGGCCACCATTTCTGAGTCGGTCATTCTGCACGCCAACGAGATCGTGCTCGACAGCGATGACGTGCGTGGATACATTCCTGAGTTCAACTTGTATTACGAGTGCATCGTATCCCCCAGCAACCCGCGCGACACGATTGTCGCCTATGCGGACGGCACCAGCGTCAGTGGCTGGACGAACCTGGCCATCACGCTCGTGCTGGTGGGCATTGCGGGCCTGGTTGCGCTCTTCCTCATCAACATCTTCTTCTCGCGCTGGGCGCTCAAGCCGGTCAAGACCTCCATCGAGCAGCAGCATCAGTTCACGGCTGACGCATCTCACGAGCTGAAGACCCCGCTCACAGTCATTCTGGCCAATATGGCCATCTTGAAGGGACAGCCTGATGCCACGGTTGAGAGCCAGATGCAGTGGATTGACTCGACCCACACTGAGGCCGAGCGCATGCAGCTGCTGGTGAACGACATGCTAGAGCTGTCGAAGCCCGATAGCCAAAAGGCCGTTCTTCCCATGGAAGACGTGGACTTGTCCGACCTGGTGGAGGGCGAGGCGCTGCAGTTCGAGTCGGTTGCGTTCGAGCTGGGCGTCGATCTGGAAAGCGAGATTGAGGAAGGCCTCATCGTCGAGGGCAACCATGACCGTCTGGCGCGCATGGTGGCGACGCTCATCGACAATGCCTGCAAGTATGCCAGCTCTGAGGACGGCAAGGATGAGGCTGCCGCGGGCGACGAGGCGCAGGAGGCGGCCGTCGCGGTTGCGAGCGATAAGGCCGATGCTGATGCCGCGGCTGAGGCTGTCGAGGCTGAGGACAAGGTCGACGCCGCCGATGCTGCAGCTGAGGGCGATGACGCTGTTGCCGCGGCTGAGGCTGCTGACGACGAAGCTGACGATAGCGACCTCGACAAGGCCGAAGCCGCCGATGCGGACGTCGACGACGAGGCCACGGGCGATGACAGCGACGCCGCCGACGTCGACGTCGACGTCGATGACGCTGTCGACGACCTCGACGATGACCCCATCGACGAGAATGCTGCATGCGAGTCGCCCTGCGTCACCATCACGCTGACGCGCAAGGGCGCATCTGGCATGCGCTCCGACGAGGCCGTGCTCACGGTGCACAACGACGGGCCGTCCATCCCGGCAGAGGACATCCCCTACATCTTCAACCGCTTCTATCGTGCCGACAAGGCGCGCACCAGCTCGAAGGGCGGCTATGGGCTGGGGCTGGCCATCGGCCAGGAGATCGCACACGAGCATGACGGCAACATCGCCGTCGAAAGCTCTCCTCGACGCGGCACGACGTTCACGGTGACGCTGCCCCTTGTGGACTAAGGGAGGACCATGGCTATGGACTTGGCAAAGATCGAAGAGGGCGTGCGGCTAATTCTCGAAGGCATCGGCGAGGACCCCGAGCGCGAGGGCCTGCTGCAGACGCCGGCTCGCGTGGCTCGCATGTACGAAGAGGTGTTCGCGGGGCTCGAGGACAACCCGGCCCGCTATTTCGAGACGACGTTCGACGAGCATCATGAGGAGATGGTGCTCGTGCGTGACATTCCCTTCTACTCGATGTGCGAGCATCACCTGGTGCCGTTCTTCGGATTGGCGCATGTCGCCTACATTCCGGCGCAGAGCGGTCGCATCTGCGGCCTTTCCAAATTGGCGCGCCTGGTGGATGCGTATGCCAAGCGCCCGCAGGTGCAAGAGCGCATGACGTCGCAGATTGCCGACACGCTGATAGAAGAGCTGCAGCCCCAAGGCGTGCTGGTCGTGCTGGAGGCCGAGCATCTGTGCATGAGCATGCGCGGCATCAAGAAGCCGGGCAGCCGCACGACGACGAGCGCCGTGCGCGGCGTCTTCGAGAAGAGCCAAGCTACGCGCAGCGAAGCGCTCAGCCTGATTTTCAGGGGCTAGCGGCCCAAAGGGGTGCGTGAGGACGGCAGCGGCGAGGAGTCGCGCAGGCTCATGTCGCACGCAACAGACGTCGTCCCTAGCACATGTCAGACGCGCGGCAACGCACGTGCGCCAACAATTCTTAAAATATGCTGAAATCCACATAGTTGTTTCAGGAATTTTTAAGTAACGGAGCGTACTATTCCTAATAGTGTTTCCCAGCACATTTGTGACAAGCAAGATGGCACTGCCCCTCTTGCTTGTCACAAACAAACTAAATAAAGATACTGCTCCTCCGGCAATCTTAATAACAACCAAACGAACACCCTGCGAACCTCGCGGGGTGTTCGTTTATGGGGTGGCCGCGCGCATCCATGCGGCATGGATTGGCGGGACGCGCTCCCACGCTCGCGCGGATGCTTTCATATTCTGCTATCGTGTAACGAAAGACTTTATCTCTAGAAAGAGGATGACATGACTCAGCCACAAGCCGGATGGTATCCGTCGCCGTCAGGGGAAGTTGACAAGCTGCGCTACTGGGATGGCGTGCAGTGGACTGACAGCTATATGGACAACCCGCAAACGGCGGCGACAGCAGCGGTCGAGGCGGCGGCTGCTGCCCAGGAGCAGACGGACCCGCTGTGGGCGCAGGCCTCTGGCGCGAGCGCTCAGCAGCCTGGTGTTGGGGCTGCCCCGCAGGCAGGCTATGCCTCGCAAGCGGACTACGCTCAACAGGCCCAAGCGCAAGCGGCCCAGCCAGGCGCGGCCCCGCAGCAGCCGAACGCGCCGTACTGCCAGCCGACGTACGTGCAGCCCACCTACATCCAGCAACCGCAACAGCCCTACACCCAGGCGCTGTATCCCATGACCAAAGAGGACCAGACCCTGCGCCTGATCGCCTTCATCTTCAATGTCGTCTTTACCGTCGGCGCGGGCTTTGCCATCATCCCGCTGGCGTGGATGATTCCCATTACGGTGCGTAGCTGGGGCATCTACAAGGGTACGAAGCCGAACACCATCACGCTCGGCGTGTTGGACCTGATCTTTTGCAGCTTCATCTCTGGCATCTTGTTGCTCGTTTCCACAAAGGATGAGTAAACAGCACTTTATGGGAACATTACGCCTGTTCAACAGCTCGCAACGGTGTGTCGTCACGGAGGCATCACCCCGTAGAATGGACACACCTTACGACGAAGACGTACCGCACACAAGGAGGTTATCATGAACAAGTTCTTTACATTCATTATCGGTGGCGCGCTCGGCGCAATCGGCGGACTGCTGCTGGCCCCCCGTAGCGGCGAGGAGACTCGCAACATGGTGGCAGACCAAGCAAGCAGCCTGGCCGACAACGCTCAGGACCTGATGGGTCAGGCGGGCGAGAAGGTGCAGGAGTTTGCCGGCCAGGCAGCTGACAAGGTGCAATCGGGCATCAAGCAGGCAACCGAGAAGGGCGAAGAGGTCGCCAGCAAGGCTCAGGAAGTCGTCGCCAATGGCGCAGAGGCCGCTATCGACAAGAACGAAGACCTGCGCGCCAAGATCGACGCTGCTCGCGAGCGCATCGCAGCTCAGGTCAAGAAGAACGCAGGCGAAGTGGGCGACAAGGTGCAAGAGGTTGCCTCGGACGCAGCCGACAAGGCCAAAGACGTTGCCGACAAGGCTGCAGGCGCCGTGGACAAGGCAGCCGACAAGGCCACCGATGCTGCTGAGAAGGCAGCTGACAAGGCCAAGTAGCCACGCATTTCAGACGCTTCATGGCGGCAGAGCATACACTCTGCCGCCATTTTGCGTTTATGGCCGCATGTGCGCCCTGCGCAGCGATGCGCGTTTCGTGGGCGGCGCATGCTTGGCGGTGATATGGCCCGCCCAAGGGATTCGAGAGGTTGAGACGTGAACACGAGAGACCTGGAAAACGAGAAAGTGTGGATGACGCGCCCGCGCAAGAACGATCCGGACGCCATCAAAAAGGCGGGCCGTGTGCATGCGCTGGTGTTTCATCCGTCGCGCGCCCAGCTTGTCGGGTTTCTCGTCAAGCGCCCTGACATTGCCTGGATGTTTCGGCGCGAGGACATGTTCGTCGCCTACAACGGATTCGTGCAGTTCGAGGGCTATACCGTCGTGCGCGAGGAGCCCGAGGCCAAGGGCAAAGGCGCCCTCAAGGCGCTCGGGGTCAACCTTGACGACTGCGTGATCTGGCTGGGGCTGCCCGTCATGACGAAGTCGGGCCGCACGCTGGGCTGCGCGGACGCCGTCGAGTTCGACGATGCGACCGGACGCGTGCTGTGGCTCGAGACGAGCAATGGGGCCACGGCGAACACGCTGCTGGGGCGTCGTCGCATCCCAGGCGAGCTGGTGGCGGGCTTTCGGCGCGGCATGGGCACGCGCCTGCGTGTCGATGACTCCGACGCTGATGACGAGACCGCCTTGGCATCGGGGGGTGACGCGCCAGACGCAGCGGTCGACGACGAGACGCGCGGCGCCATCATCGTGGCAGAAGAGGCGCTGGACGTGCCGGTGGAAGGCGGCGTCGCCGAAAAGGCGGGTGCTGCCACCGCGGTTGCGACCGACAAGGTGCAAAAGACCTACAGAAAGGTCGTCAAGAAGGTCAAGCCCGCAGCATCGGAGGCGGCTGAGACGGCTGGCAAGGCGGTCAAGAAGGGTGCATTCGTTGCGGGTCGCCAGATTGCCCGCACCGAGGGCATGTTCAAGGGATTCAAAGACGAGTTCAAAAAGGCTATGAGCGATGACGACAACTAAGCGCGCCGACCACGACGAGGATATCGACAGGCCGCACGACTCGGTGCAGGAGGGCGGCGCGGCCGCGCCAAAGGCCGAGCCGACCCCTCATGACGACAATGGCGGCGACGCCGACAGTCCCGACGTTGTCGACGGCGCCAACAGCACCAGCGTTGCCGACGGCACCAACACGGTCAGCAAGGCGAAGAAGAGCGCCGACCGGCTCAAGTTCATCGGACTCATCGCGTTTTTTGTCGTGATGGCCATCGTGATGGTGGCGCTGTGGCCCTACATCGGCATGATCTTCGAGGAAGGCGGCGTCGAGCGGCTGACCGACGACGTGCGCAATGCTGGGTGGGGCGGCGTCGGCATCTTGCTGGCGGTGCAGTTCCTGCAGGTGGTGGTGGCTTTCATCCCGGGCGAGGTCGTGCAGGTAGCGGCAGGCGCCATCTACGGCCCGTGGTGGGGCGCGCTCATCATCGTGGTGGGCTGCGTCATCTCCAGCGCGTTCATCTTCGTGCTTGTCCACAAGTTGGGCGCGCCGTTCGTGCAGGACATGGTGCCTCAGAAATACCTGGACAAGTTTCGCCAGCTCGAGGAGTCGGGCAAGTTCAACGTCATCGTGTTCATCTTGTTTTTGATTCCCGGCATGCCCAAAGACGTGCTGACCTACATCGTGCCGCTGTCCGACATGAGGCTGCGGATGTTTCTTGCCATCACGACGGTCGCGCGCATTCCGGGCATCGTCGTGTCTACCTATGCCGCCGACGGCCTCATGGAGGGCCGCATCTGGGAGAGCGTTGCCATCTTCTTGGTGCTGGCCGGCATCGCCGGATTCGCGCTTTTGTTTTACAACAAGATAATTGATGCATTGCATAAAACGTCAAAGAAATAGCTTGAAATCCCTCTTATAATAAATTTCGAAGTTGAAGCGTTCGCGGTGCCAAGGGCGAAAACTGCGGCTCAGCTGCCGACAGCGAGGACCCGGTCATCGTGGACCCACCGACCCTTTGGTAAGGAGAAGCAATGCCCAAGATTACTGCTGCTGACGTGCGCGTGCCTATGGATGTCCCGGCTGCTGCCCGTGACACGTATGTCGAGAACTACCTCAAGGCGACACGCGACACCGGGCGTCTCATGCTGTTTGCGTGTGACCAGAAGGTCGAGCACATGAACAAGGACTTCTACGGCGAGGGCATCGACCCGGCCGACGGCAAGCCCGAGCACCTGTTCCAGATCGGCAAGGACGGCGTCATCGGCGTGCTGGCCGGACAGCGCGGCCTGGTTGCGCAGTACGCTGCTGACTATGCCGACATCAACTATCTCATCAAGATGAATTCCAAGACCAACCTCGTTGGCACCAAGCAGGAAGATCCGTATTCGCCTCAGCTGACCGACATCGAGGCCGTGCTGCAGATGCGCGAGAACGGCGTCAATGTCGTGGGCCTGGGCTACACCATCTACCTGGGCAGCGAGTACGAGTCCACGATGATGGCCGAGGCTGGCCAGCTCATCGCGCAGGCTCACGAGAACGGCCTCATCGTCGTTCTGTGGATCTATCCGCGCGGCAAGGCCGTCACCGCTGAGAAGGACCCCGACCTCATCGCGGGCGCTGCAGGCGTGGCCCTGTGCCTGGGTGCTGACTTCGTCAAAGTCAATCCGCCCAAGCCCGAGGATGGCCGCACCCCCGCCGAGGCGTTGCATGTGGCTGCTGACGCAGCTGGCCGCTGCGGCTTGGTGTGCGCCGGCGGCTCGACGGTTGACGCTGAGACGTTCCTGACGCAGCTGTACGACCAGATTCACGTGGGTGGCGCTTGCGGCAATGCGACGGGCCGCAACATCCACCAGCGCTCGCTCGACGAGGCAGTGCGCCTGACCAAGGCCATCAGCGCCATCACGCTGGCCGACTACAGCGTGGCTGACGCGCTGGCCGTGTTCAATGGCGAGAAGGCATTCGGCTACGACAACATCTAAGATGCGCGTCGGCAGGCGCCATCGGGCGACTGACTAGCTGACGTCGTCGCGAGACATATCCTGTGCGAAGGGCGGCCCTTGCGGAGGTCGCCCTTTGTTGTATAGAGGGACGAGGCGGCAGGCCGTTGGCTTCGGCGTCAAAGACGGGGCGTTTCGCCGGCAAACGGCGGTCACGTGCCAGCAAGAATCAATCAGCGAAACGGGGAGATTGGCCCAGAAACGAGGGTGTAGATACGAAAATGCGTGCCATTAGAGGCAAAATATGCAACAAAATTCACAATTTGCGCACAATTCTAACTACATTTTGCTAAGATTTTATCAAGCGTGATGGTATGACCGCTATATGTGAAGGCGGTTATACACAAAAAGCACACAAAGATGATGATTGCCGAGGAAGCAAGCATCATTGGGCAACGTACTAGCCCCACGGAGTTTATACGCAGCAGGGGAGCAGACCGGTTCGTTTTTGGCGGTCGAGCTTTTGAGGGAAGCGATTTGGTTCCCCGGAGGTCCCGCCAGCTGCGTGAAACTCATGCAGGGGAAGGAACAATGCTCATGAAGGCAAGTCGTATTAGTCGTCTCGCAGGTGCTGCGCTCTGCGCGTTGCTGGTGGCAATGCCGCTTGTGCCGACAGCGCCCGCCGAGGCAGAGATCACATCCGCTACGCTCTCGTCGCACATCGTGACGGACACGCTCTCCGAGCCAGCGGGGACGACGGTCAACCTCTTCAACTACACCACCGGAAAGGCCGGCGCCAACGGGTCGGACACGCTGGGGACCACGGGCCCGGCCACGCCGCGCCAGAACTATGAGACCTGGCTTTCGGGCGACAACAACATCAACAAGGGGCGCCTGCTCACGTTCGGCGACGGAATGCGCCACCTGGGCTACTGGAACCAGGGCCTGACGGCGACCTACGGCGAGCTGGCGGGCGAGCGCCCGGGCATGCAGGGCATCGTCGAGCGCGACCTGGTGGACGGGTATCCGGTGGTGCGGGGCTCTGCCTCCGCCGGCAGGGCGGACGGCGTCTTTGGCGGCTATGACGCGAACGCGGCGGACTATTCCACGGCCCAGCGCACGACCGGCAGCGGCTCGGAGATGGTCTACTTCAACGCCGGGCCGCGCTACTACAATGCGCTCTTCGGCAAGGGCACCGTCGGCAACGCCTTCTTCGACCCCGTGCTCGGCTGGAACGTCGACCGGGCGGTGCAGGCGCAGGCCGCAGCCCTCGTGGGCGACGACGGCACGCTGAACGGCGGCAGCTACCCGTTCGACCGGTTCTCCCAGTGGCCGGCAGACGGCCTGGGGAGCCAGCCGGCGTTCGACGGCGAGGAGGGCGGCGTCGACTGGGCGCAAGGCTACGCGCTCACGGAGGGCCAGCGCTCGCTCTCCTACCTCTTCGACCCCGACCAGCCCAACCAGGGCAAGACCACCTACGAGGACGTGCGCGGGCTCTTCCAGATAGACGACGACGGCTATTACTACTACAACATGCGCGAGAACTTCGCCGAGTACGACGAGGCGTCCAACCGGTTCGTCCTGTACGACGCGCCCGCGGGCGTCCGCACCGACGGCGAGGACAGCATCGGCAACTTCTTCCCCTTCAACTCGGCCGAGGAGATGTTCGAGCTGGACGAGGAGGGCGACCTCAAGAGCACGGTGCACGCCAACAACTCCGACGGCGTCAAGGTGGACCACCACCTCGGCATGACCATCGAGACGGACTTCCGCCAGCCCGCGGGCGGGCGCGTGGGGCAGAGGGACATGACGTTCGAGTTCGTGGGCGACGACGACATCTGGGTGTTCGTCGACGACGTGCTGGTGCTGGACATGGGCGGCGTGCACTCCGAGATCTACGGCACCATCAACTTCGCCACGGGCGCCATCAGCGTGGGGACGGCGTACAACTCCAACGGCGACATCTTCGACGAGGACGGCAACTACATCACCGCGCCTCGGGTCACCAGCACGCTGCGCGAACAGTACGCGCAGGCAGGCATGGCCGGCAAGCTCCAGTGGAACGGCGACACGTTCGCGTCGTCCACCTCGCACACCATCAAGGTGTTCTACCTCGAGCGCGGCAACTACGACTCGTCGCTGGCCGTGCGCTTCAACCTGCAGTCGGCGCTGTACCAGCAGCTGGCGAAGGTGGACCAGAACGGCAACCCGCTTGGCGGGGCCGAGTTCGAGCTGTACGAGGTGGACCCCGCCAGCATCCCGGCGGGCACCACCAAGGAGAACGCGATGGACGTGACGCTGGGCGAGGTGCGGGCCGGCCAGTACCTCACCTCGCTGGTGACGGACGACGCAGGGCATGCCAAGTTCGTGGGCACGCACGTGTCTTCCTATACCGGCGAGCCGGAGCCGTTCAACTTCGCCGACCGCTACAGCCCGGGCAGCGACGGGGCGCCGCCGGAGGGGCTGCTGTACCTCCTGCGCGAGACGAAGGCCCCCGCGGGCTACAAGGTGGTGCCGCAGGACCTCCTCTTGAGCTTCAACCCCGACACGACCATGCTGTGCGTGAACAACCGCTGGGAGACGGGCTCTCATGCCAGCTTCAACAGCTACGTCTACGGCAACCCGGCGTCGCTGTACTACGGAGCCATTGGGGAGGACGGCGGCCTGGTCACCAAGATATCCGAGGACAGCCACGTGCCCGCGCAGAACCAGAAGGACGGCATCGTGCTGGCGGTTCCCATGATGCTGAACACGACGGGCGGCGAGTCGCGGTGGTATCCGCTGTATGGCGACAACCTGACGGGCTTCAATGCGGTCACCTACGAGACGGGCGACCACGAGACGGAGTGCGGGCAGGCATGCGAGATGGCGCTGCGTGCCGCGCTGGCGCAGATGGCCTACCATGCGGACAGCTCGCATCGCGCCAACGGCTGGTTCTTGACGTGGAGCGACAAGACGCATCGCCTCGAGGGCATCTTGGAGACGCTGCCGGGACAGGCCGACCGCTACCTGAACGTGAATCCGAACGGCGACATGCGCATGTTCTATGCCATCGTGGAGCCCAAGGCGCTGGCGGCCGTCTTGGGCGTGAGCGAGGGCGACGTGCACAGCATGACCAGCGAGGAGGCATACAACGCGCTGGGCGAGGTGGCCAAGCAGGCCATGGGCAACACTAGCGGCGCGTCGGTGACGCCTGAGCAGCTGGCTCAGCTCGACCCCATCATCGAGCAGATCGACCCGTTCTCGGAGAGCTACACCGAGCGCGGCTTCAGCGCCGTGGATGCATCCGAGCTGGTGCGCAACTTCCGCTCGGTGATCTATGTTCCCAACGAGGTGCGCTCTCTGCGCGTCATGAAGATCGACCAGAACGGCGACCCGCTGAACGGCGTCGAGTTCTCCATCTATGGAAGCGAAGCGGACGCGCAGAGCTACACGAACGCGCTGGCGACGGGCCGCACGGCCACCATCAGCTCTGCCACCATCGGCGGCGGCAACGCGGGCGAGAACGAGAACAACCGCGAGACGGAAGGCGTCTTGGTGTTCGAGCCGCGCCTGGCCATTCCGGCGGGGCATGAGGGGAACGGCTATGCCGCCATGCCGTGGGCGAGCGTTTCGGCAGGCCAGCCGGACGTGACCTACTACCTGCGCGAGGTGAGCGCCCCGGGCAACATCGAGGTCAACGACGCGATCATCCCCGTGAAGGCCGGCCGCTACTCCATCTACGCCGATGCCGGCACGGCCGGGGATGGCGTCACCGTGATGGCTGGCGTGGGCAAGCTGACGCAGACCATGGTGAAGTACACGCAGGGTGACGTGGATATCACGCTACGCGACGTGGTGGCTTATGCGCAGAGCAAGCCATCGGAGGATGCGTCTGTCGGCCAAGAGGGCTGGAGCGACATCTACCTCCAGGACACCGACGGCGTGGTGACCCCCGAAAGCGAGCCCGAGGAGGCGGCGCTCAGAGCGCTGTCTGGCGAGGACAGCACCGCGGTGCGCCGCTCGATGAACCTGCGCTATGGCACCAACGCCATGATCGACTACGGCCTCACCGACGATGACGGCGGCCAGTACATCTACCCCTACTTCGTGTCCGACGAAGGCTACGTGCGGGCGCGGGTCGAGCAGCGCAAGCCCGAGCGCATCAACGGCGAGCCGCGTGCGTTGAGCGCCGTGGATGCTGAGGACGGCGCGGATGGTGCGGATGCCGGGGATGGCACGGGTGCTGTGGGCGGCACGGGTGGTGCGGGCGGCACGACGCGCGTGCTGGACGCCAACTACGAGGACCTGGGCAACACGAACATAACCGGGCTGTTTAGTCTCATCAACACCGTGGTGGTGATGAACTACAACCCCGATGCTGCGCCCGAGGGCGACGTTTCCATCACCAAGGAGGTCGCGGGCGACGACCTCAGCGCGGAGACCTATACGCGCGGATATGACTTCAAGTTCGAGTTCTTCGACGCCGAGGGCGAGCCGCTTGAGGAGAGCGAGCAGCTGCATTTCTACGGCGACCGCATGGGCTCGCTGCCGAGCGGCGCCACCATGCCGCTGTCGCATGATGACGGCATCGTCGTGCAGGGGCTGCCTGCGGGCGCCACCTATCAGGTGACCGAGGTGGACGCCGACAAGTATGGGCTGCACGTGCTGCCCGAGGGCGGCGCGCAGGAGGGCGAGATCGTCAAGAGCAGCATCAGGACGGGTCACTACGTCAACGACAACATCGCGCCTGCCCACTTCTTGAACACATCGGCGCTGCCGGTGGAGCCAGAGCCGCCGGTCGAGCCCGAAGAGCCCGAAGAGCCGGGCGAGCCTGATGGGCCGGATGGGCCGGACGACCCCGATGAGCCGTTCGGGCCAGAGGACCCGGAAGACCCCAAGGACCCGGACAACCCGCTTGACCCCGTTAGCCCCATCGACCCGGTCGAGCCCGACGATCCGAATCAGCCAGGACGCCCGAATGTGCCGAGCGACTCGGTCGAGCCGCCAGCTGGTCCGGTGCTCCCAAGCCGAGACCCCCTGCCTCAGCCGACCAGGACGCTGTTGCGCACGACGCGCACCCTGGGTGGCCTGCAGATCACGGGCGACCAGGCGGGAGGAGCCGCGCTGCTGCTGGGCATCGCCAGCGCCTGCATGGGCGTCTACCTCCTGCGGGCTTCCCGTCGCGCACGGGCCCAGGAAGGCGCCAGCGACGTCGACCTATCCTAATCGCCAACGAGGGCGACACCGCGCGTGCCGCCCTTTCTTTTTGCGCGTACCCTGTGTGTGGAATGTGTAGAACGTTGTGGTCTGGAAAGGTTTCGAGTATCATGCGGCCTAGCCAATACAAGTAAATACGAACCAAGACAAGGGAAAACGTTCGGCAACGAGCGGTTTCTCCCTGTTCCACCGGTCCCTTGCGGGTTCGTGTTGTAACTTGTATTGGCTTGAGAGACTGCTTTGATGCATTGGGCGTCTCTCACAGAGAGGCGCCCTTTTTAATGCCAAGACGCCTCCCTGAACGCCAAGCACACGATGCGGATGCGGCGCATCAGCCGCCCGCAGAGGGGAAACGGGAGGGTCAATTATGCGCACTGATACGCATGGTTTGATTTTATCTATTGAAATTTTATTCATTAGAATTGCGACGCGATTTTGCGGCCCTGTCCGCGGCTATCTGACTGTCCAAAACGCGGCGGTCTTCATATAGAGCAAGAGCGGCGCCCGTCGGGAAACGGACGCCGCTCGAGACGATGCGCCAGCCTCTACCGAGCCTGCCAGCAACAGAGAGGCGACGCACACAGCTTCGGCCCGTCCTGGCGGACGGCCTCTGCGGGAACCATTCTACCTTCCCCGCGGCCACTCCGCCAGTCGCGCGGCCGCATCTGAGGGAAGGAACGAAGAATGGACAGAAAAGACATTGGCTCTGGTGTCATCGGAGCCATCTTATCGGCGCTGCTGGTGGTGACGCTGTTGCCTGCCATGGGCATCCAGTTCGCCTTTGCGGACCAGCCTGCGCCCGACGCTGAGGCGTCGAGCGATGCGGCCACGTCGGCGACCGCGAAGGCGCGGCCTGAGGTGACCGGCGGCACACTGGCGCTGACGGCATCTGCCGCTGAGGCTGCTGCAGCTGGCGAGGCTGCGACGAGCGCTGCTGCTGTGGCGACGTCAGCTGGTGCGGCTGATGCCGATGCCGAGGTGCCGGTCGCGCACGAGCGCGAGGACGGCATGCTGGTTGCAGATGGCCTCGTCTATACCGTCACCGATGGCGGCTTGGCGCTTGTCGGCTTTGACGCGGCCAGCGCCGCTGCGCAGGACGTGGCGCCTGAGGATGCGGCTGCCGAAGGCGAGGGTGCCGCAGCCGAAGGCGCGGCCGCCCCTGATGCGGCTGCCGAGGGCGACGGCGCCGAGGCTGCTTCTGATGCTGCCGACCGGGTGGCTGCAGTCGGCCCCAAGCTGGTAGTGCCGGCGCGCGTCGTGGTCGACGGCAAAGAGGTGCCTGTTGTTGCCGTCGATAT
Organism: uncultured Eggerthellaceae bacterium; assembly: GCA_910585565.1. GTDB lineage: Bacteria > Actinomycetota > Coriobacteriia > Coriobacteriales > Eggerthellaceae > MGBC163016. Next base: position 19,345 of record CAJUFC010000118.1, read on the forward strand.
AGCTGACGGACAGGCGGCTGATGCGGTGACGGTGCTTGCGCTGCCGCAGGACATCAAAGATATCAAGGTTGAACGCCTTGCATCGGCGTTTCCATACCTCGCCTCCGTCGAGGTTGCCAGTGCGGCATCCTCGTCGCTGCCGGTAGCGGCCGGGGCGGCTTCTATACGGGCAGCCTACTCGTCTTCGGGCGGCATGCTGTTCCGCTCAACGACCGTCGAGGCGCAGGCGGTGGGCTCGCATCGCGCCGACCTTGCGTCAGCGACGGGCGACGAGGCTGACGTCACCACCGAGACCGTCGAGTGCAAGGAGCTCGTGTGGGCGCCGCCAGCCCTGGTGGCTGCTCGCATTCCTGTCGAGTGCCGGTCGATTGCCGAAGGCGCGTTTGCTGACGTGCGCGACCTGCAGACGGTCGTGTGCTTCAGCACGATGGAGCGCATCGCCGAAAGCGCGTTTACGGCAGCGCAGAAGGCCAATACCAAGATTGTCATTCCAGGCGAGAGCGCGGCCATTGCAGACGAAGGCGCCCAGCGCGTGAGCGCTAGCATGGCCCTCATGCAAGATGCTGGCCAAGGGGAACGCCGCCGCACGTGGCACGATGCGGGCTTCCCTGCGGAGAACATCGTCATGGGCAAGCCCTACGGCGCGCTCACCGAGACGCTGGCTGTTGCCCCTGAGGGCTCCGTCGAGCGCACCGAGGCGCAGCTCGTGTCGTACCCGGGTATGCATGCCAAGGCCACCGACGTGAAGCATCCCGACGAAAACGGCAAGATCGACATGGCCGACAATGGCCTCGCCTTTACCGTCAACTCCGACATGACCGCCAGCGTCTTCTGGAAAGGCGACCCCACGGCCACGCCGGCCCACATCGACATCCCGGCATCCGTCGTCATCGACGACGTCACCTACCCGGTGACCGAGATCGCCCCCAATGCCTTCAAAGGAGCCGTCTTCCTCACCAGCATCACCATCCCCGAAGGCGTGGTAACTATCAACTCCTCCGCCTTCGCCGACTGCGTCAACCTTGCCGAGCCGACTCTCCCGACCTCCATCCGCCAAGTTGCCCCGTCGGCTTTGGGAGAGACCTCTTCGGCTGACATTACTCAAGCTCCTGAAGCCTCTAATCCCACTACGCTTTCTGCAGTGGATGCCTCTGCTGATGTTTCGGTAGAAGGAGCGGACATGAGCTTCTCGAATAGTATGAGTCCGTTCGCAACTTCTGGCACTGACGCGACAAAATGCTTTGTTAAACTTTATGGCTATGGCAGCCTCGACAGATCGAAGATTAACACTAGTGGCAGCCTAAGCTTGACCAGTTGCACCTCTTCATCAGCATATTTCTCATATGATGGGAGCGGACCCGTATACTGGGAGGGATATGCCGACAGCGGGCTTCTCTATATAAGTGTCCACAGAAGCGTCGGGACAAACTACGTTGGACGTGCTGTAATCCAGGTTTCTAGCGGCGGGTTTTTCGCGTCGGTGGACCTTGAGCAAATAAGTTCCACGTACGTCGGTTTTCATGCAACTGCATTCAACCTTGGGGCGATTAGCAGTGCGACAATTCTCACTACTTCGTCTTTTGCGGGCTCCGGTACGGCATCCACTGTTGCCCGGTCCGATCATAATCACGACAGTACCTATGCCAAAAAAACTGACTTATCAAGCTATGTGACCACGACGGCGCTCAACAGCAAGGGCTATATAACCAAAACTACGGCGGATAACACTTATGCCACGCCTGATTTCGTGGTTGGCCGTTTGGGTTGGTCTGGTACGGACACAGTTGCTGATCGGCTCAGCTCCAAAGCTGAGATGAACCTACTGTCAAAATCGGGTGAGACGGGGTTCACGTCGTCTTCTACCGTGCGCGGCACGACTGATGCGCTTTCGTCGCGCATCACGACGCTCGAGGGCAAGCCGCATCTCGCGATTGGCACCACATCCACGACGGCGGCTGCTGGCAACCATACGCATTCGCAGTACCTCACCACCACGTCGGCAGACAGCACCTACGCAAAGAAGACCGACTTGTCGAGCTATGTGACAACGACGGCGCTCAACAACAAAGGCTACATAACTTCTGAGTATGTTGCTAGCAGGCTCGGATGGTCTGACCCCGATACCGTTCAGGACAAGTTGGACGGCAAGGCGAACTCGTCCCATACGCATTCCAACTACCTGACGAACACGACGGCTGCTAGCACGTACGCGACCAAAACGGACGTGAGCGCGTTGCAGACGACGGTGGGCAACTCTACCAGCGGACTGGTGAAGAAGGTGGCCGACCTTGAGGCGAAACCGCATCTGACGATCGGCACCACTTCTACCACGGCGGCTGCTGGCAATCATACGCACTCGCAATATGCGACCACGGCGTCGCTTTCCAACTACGTGACGAAGACGACGGCAGACAGCACGTATGCCAAGAAGACAGACGTGCCAGACCTGGATGGCTATGTCACGAAGGACGCGGCGGATGCGGCGTACCAGCCGAAGGGCAGCTATGCCGCTTCGAGCCACACGCACTCGCAGTACGCCACGACGACGGCGCTGAACGCGAAGGCCAACTCGAACTTGTTGAGCAAGTCCGGCGAGACGGCGTTCACGTCAACAAGCACCGTGCGCGGCACGACGGACGCGCTCGCCTCGCGCATCACGACGCTCGAAGGCAAGACGCATTTGACGCTGGGCACCACGTCCACGACGGCAGCGGCCGGCAACCATACGCATTCGCAGTACCTGACGAACACGACGGCGGCGAGCACCTACGCCACCAAGTCGAGCCTGTCGAGCTATGTGACGACGACGGCGCTCAACAGCAAGGGCTACATCACGCAGACGGATGCGGACAGTCGCTATCTGCTGAAAGACGATGTGCCCAGTACCGAGGGCTATATCACCAAGACCGAGGCGGACGCGGCGTACCAGCCAAAGGGCAGCTATGCCAGCTCGAGCCATACGCACGACTCGCGCTATTACACCGAAAGCGAGATGGATTCCAAGCTGCTGGCAAAGGCGAACGCCAACCTGCTGAGCAAGTCGGGCGAGACGGCGTTCTCGTCGACGAGCACGGTACGCGGCACGACCGATGCGCTTTCGTCGCGCATCACCACCCTCGAGGGCAAGACGCACCTGACGCTAGGCACCACTTCCACGACGGCGGCGGCCGGCAACCACACGCATTCGCAGTACGCCACCACCGCGTCGCTTTCCAACTACGTGACGAACGCGACTGCCTCTAGCACGTATGCCACGAAGTCGAGCCTGTCGAGCTATGTGACGAAGACGACGGCCGACAGCGCCTACGCCAAGAAGACCGACCTGCCTGACCTGTCGAGCTATGTCACCACGACGGCGCTCAACAGCAAGGGCTATATCACCAAGACGGATGCGGATGCGACGTACGCCAAGAAGTCGGACATTCCTACGGGCGGCGAGGCGCCTGACCTCAGTGGCTATGCCACCCAGGAGTGGGTCGAGGGCAAAGGCTACCTCACGACCACCGACGGCGACAAGCGCTACCTGCTGAAAGGCGACGTGCCTAGCACCGAGGGCTACCTCACCAAGGACGAGGCGGACACGGCATACCAGCCCAAGGGCGACTATGCGGCCAAGGATCACGAGCACACGCAGTATGCCAAGACCGAGGCGCTTTCCAATTATGTGACGAACAAGACGGCGTCAGACACCTACCTTTCCAAGACCGACGCTGCCAAGACCTACGCCACGGTGGCGAGCCTGTCGGGCTACGTGACCACCGCGGCCCTGAGCGGCAAGCTGGGCGACATCGGCGAGACGACGGTGGCGGCCCTGCTGGCAGGCAAGGTGGACAAGAGCGATTTCGGCACGATTCGCTACGTGGGACTGGATGCGGGCGACCAGAACGCCTACCCCACCAGCTATCGCAAGGGCAGCGTGCCTGCGGTGCACGCGCCTGTGCGCACGGGCTACGTGTTCACGGGCTGGACGTGGAAGCGCGGCGAGGCGACGGGCACGGGCGAGCTGACGCAGGCCTTTGCCGAGGCCGGCGACGTGGAGCTGACCGCCAGCTGGGAGGCGGCGCCCGAGACGCCGGGTGGCACCGACGCCGCTGCGGGCAAGCACTTCTTCTCGGGTGGTGCGCCCCTCACGGCAGGGGATGCCGCAGAGTACCAGGAGCATGTCGTCAAGGTGCGCCTGTCCAGCACGCCCAAGGCGGTCTCGCGCGTGGAGTTTGCGCCGAACGACAAGACGGGCCTGCTGAAGGACGCCTCGGGCGTGCGCTTCTTCGTCGCATCCACGCAGGATGCGCTGGCCTCGGGCACCGAGGTGGGCTGGGGCGCGTCGACCCAGGCAGGCTGGTCGTGCCAGCTGGCGCAGCTGGATGACAACAGCTACGGCCTGTACGTCGGCATTCGTGTCCCCACGAGCGCGATTGATGCGAGCAAGGTGACGACGTCGTACGTCGACGGCAGCTATGTGGCCTCGCTCGTCAAGATGAACTACACGTTCGCCTAGGGGCGTGGTGGCGATGAGGATGACGAGAATGCCGGGCGCGGCGCGGTCGCCGATGCGCAAGCGCCGCTCCCCTGCGCCCGCAGACGGCAGGCGGGCGTCGTGGATGCCCGCGCTGCTGGCGGCTCTCGCGTTGGCGCTTGTCTTTGCGTGCCTGCCGACTGTGCTCGCGCACGCTGCGGACGGCGGCTCGGTAGAGCTGGGCGTTGAGGTGGGCACCATCGTGGAGGAGCCTGCCGCAGGAGACGAGGGCTCGGTGGAGCTGGGCGCGGTAGTGGGCCTTGGCACCGAGGCCGACGGCTCGGTGGAGGGAGATACCGGCGGCACGGTGGAGCTGGGTGCTTGGGTGGGCTATCGCTCACCCGACGAGGTTGTCGAGGGCGTGGCCACGGTCACGTTCGACGCGGGCAAGGGCGCCTTTGGCGACGGTGGCTCGACCCTGGTGGCGACGCCTGCGATGGGCGATGCCGTTGCGATGCCTGACCCCGCGCCCAAGCGCGCCGGATGGAAGTTCGGCGGCTGGCACGTGGCCGGCGCTCCCGACGAGAGCTGGGACTCGGAGGGAGAGTCGGCCGTGCCGCTGGGCGCAGCGTGGGACTTCGCCCAGCCGGTGACGGGTGATGCGACGCTGCACGCCCGCTGGGAGATGCGCCTCGATGTCACGGTGCCGGTGAGCGTGGCCTTTGCCATCGACCCAGGCACCGGCGAGGCTCACGGTCCTGACGCGGACGCCTATGCCCTCAAGTCGCGCACGGTGCGTCCAGTTGAGGTGGCCGAGCTGGCCTTGGAGAGCCAGCAGGAGGAACTGGAGGGCTTCTTCCGCTTGGAGGGCGCTGATGGCGCGACCGTTGCGGCAAGCGCCGATGGCGGGGCTGCTGCGGAAGGCGCTCGCGCTGGCGAGCCTGACGTCGGGGGCGGCGCTCCGTCTCCCGGCGAGGACCCCTGGCGTGAGGCCTTGGCTGGCACGCGTCTGTCGCTTGCGCCCGAAGGCGCCAGCTCGATCGAGCTGCCCTTCGCGGACGACGACGCGAGCGCGCCTGTGTGGCTCGTGTCACACCGGCTGACGGATGGCGAGCGCGCTGCCTTCCGGATGGTTGCGTTCTCCTACGGGGCGCAGCCTGACGAGGACCCCTGGCAGGGCGGTGACCCCAGTGTTCGACTGCCGCTTGCGCTGGGCCTGAAGGTGTCGGAGAAGCTGGGCGTCCGTCCCGACGTCGAGGGCACGTTCCCCCTCGCGCGTCTCAAGGTGACGGTGGCCGCCTAGCGGTGGTTGGTGCGGCGGGGCTCCTCAGGCGTTGGGGCGCCCCGCCGGCCGCGCTGATGAGCCGTGGCGTTTGGCGCGTCGGTAGGGTGCGCTGTGTGGAACAGGGAGAGCGGCGCGCCAAACGCTACGGCCCCTTGGTGAGGCCAAAGACATAGGGCATTTTGGTTGTCCGAATTGACGCTC
>CAJUFC010000119.1 GCA_910585565.1 uncultured Eggerthellaceae bacterium
CTCCCACGCGCCGCCGTTGGCGTCGAACACCGCCGGAACCTTCATGGCGAGGTCGACCGGCGTGGCCCACGCCGCCTCCCCGTCAGAGTCCCCGCTCTTGACCAGCACGTCCCCCAGCTTCCCTCCGGGCGGGAGCGCCACGGGCGGGTCGCTCCATGCGGCCTCGCCGTCGTCTCCCACGGAGAGCGTCTGGCCGGGAGAGCCGCCCTCGGGCACGCCCGCGCCGGGGTCGCCCTTGGGGCCGGGGTCGCCTGCAGGCCCCTGCTCGCCCTGGGGGCCTTTGATGTCCACGGGGTCTGGGTTCTCGCGCCCCTTGTCGTTGGTCCATGACAAAAATCCCTCATCCGACACGCTGGGGGTGTAGGTCGCGCCGTCGAAGTCGCCGGCTTCCGCCTTGGCCTCCACCTCGGCCACCAGATCGGCGACGGCGTTCTCGCGCGCCGCCTCGGCGCTCTCCCGCGCCAGCTCCGCCTTCGCCCGCTTGGCCTCCTCGGTCTTTCGCGATGCCTCGGCGGCGGCCCGCTCCGACTCGGCGGCGTCCCGCTCGCCTTCGGCCGCCTCGGCACGGCCTAGCGCCTCATCGAGGGCCTTTACGGTCTGCGCGAAGCTGCCGAGCGCGTTGTCTCCGGGGGCCGCGTCCATGTCCACCACGGACGGGTCCACGTCGATGGAGATGCGCTCAGAGGTGAGCACCTCGTCCTCCCCCGCGCGGATGGCGATCTTGGCGCGCACGGTGCCGGGCACGAGCATCTCAGACGGGAATACGAGCCGCCATCTGCCCTTCGCGGCGTCCACGGGCTTGAAATCCTCGAGCCCGTTGAGTCCGGGGTGCTGCGCGTGCTCCCACCCCAGCTTGACGGTGCAGCCCTCGGTGTCGGCCTCCTCGCCCTCCGCGTCGAAGATGCACAGGCTTATCCCGCGCCCGTCGTGGTCGTCCGCGCTGCCCTTGAGCGCCTTGGTCTCGGCGTCCACCTTGCCGCCCGCGTAGACGCGCAGGGTCTGCATGAGCCATGCGTTGTCCAGCTGTGCCATGTCTAGTCCTCCAATAGGTCGGTCGCGCCCTCGAAGGCGCTGATGTTCCGCTTGAGCCATCCATACGCGCCTGCCGGCGTCGTCGGCGCGCTGCCGTAGGCGTCTATCGAGCCGGGGTCCACCGGCTCCGCGTAGACGCTCGTGGCCACGTACACGTCGCACGGCTCCCCCGCCGCCAGGGCCTCCTTCTCGCGCCGCCGGGCCTCCGCGGACGCGTAGCTCGCGACCTCGACGGCCGTCTGCACGTTGGTGACGACCTCGGTGCGCACGACGCGGTGGTACGCGACCGTCACGCCGTTGGGCAGCTCGATCTCCTTGGCCAATGCCATCCGCCTCTCTCCTCTCTCATCCCGTGATGCCGTTGCCCAGTCCCTCCACCTTGTATATCCGCACCTCGTCGCGGCCCGTGCCGGCCGCCGTCATGTGGTTCCACGTGCCGTTGTAGCGGGGAGAGAGCGTCCTGCCCGATATCTGCCAGGACGCCGCGTACCACCAGTAGTAGGCGCTCCCGACGTTGCTGCCGGCCAGGTAGCACTGGGCGAGCTTCCCGTCGGGCGCGGCCACGACCACCGAGGCGCGCTTGCCGTCCGAGCCGCCATAGCAGATGCGGAGCGCCGCGAACAGGGACGCGCTCTCCGACAGCTCCACGGTGCCCGTCGTCCCGGACGAGTTGCCGTAGAGCGTCTTGGCGAACTGGGCGTAGCCTCCCTGCCCCGAGGCGATGGTCACGCTCGTCGCGCCCACGGAGATGTTGCTGCGCGGCTCGCTCGTCGAGTATCCGGGGCCGTCCATGATCATGTAGGCCGTGGTGAGGTCGGTGTTCCACGCGTTGTCGTCGCCGACCTTGAGCGTGAGGCAGGCGTGCCTCCTCCCGTTGAGGCTCGACGGCCCCAGCTCCACGTAGCCGTAGGGCCGGTACTGCTCACCCGCCGGCGCGTAGTAGAGCTGCGTGCCGTTCTGCCCCTCCATCGTCATCTTGTTGGAGCCGTGGTCGCCGTAGCTCGCGACGAACACCGCGCCCTTGCCTCCCAGCAGGCTCACGCGCTGGGCCGTGAAGCTCGCGTTGACCGTCTCGCCGTCGCGTATGTTGACGCCGGTCGAGGTGATCTGGACGTTGCCGTCGAGCGTGCTGCTCTGCCGGTTGCCGATGACGAGGCCCGCGGACGCCGTCCACGACAGGTAGTTCGTCGCGTACTTCTTCGCGTCCTCGATGCCCTCGGCCATGATGTCGATGGACGCCTCGAGCCCGAGGGCGGTCTGCTCGACCTTGGACACCGCCGACTTGACCCCCGCCACGTCGGTCACGACGGCGGACACCTCGCTGCGGATGCCGGTCGCGGTCTGCTCGAGCGACGACTCGAACTCGGCGACCTCGCCTTTCGTGGCGTACTGGAGCGCGACCTGACTCCTGACCTCGGCCGCCGACTGGGATATCTCGCTCCTCAGCTGCGCCTCAATCTCCTTCTTGGCGTAGTCGGCCTCCATGACGTTCGAGACCGTCTCGATCTCGCCGCGAATGTCGTCGATGATGCCGTTGGCTTTGTCGATGGCCGCGTTGAGGTCGCCTTCGACCCGGGCGAGCTCCTTGCGGGCCGCCTCGGCCTCCTCCTCGCCGCGGTCGATGGCGTCCTTGGCGGCCTCGATGTCCGCGACCACCCCGTCGCCCCAGCCTTTCGCGCCCAGCACGACGGGGCGGCGGCCCATGAGCGTCACCACCACGTCGTCGCCCTCGGCCACCGACGTCAGGCACGCCACCGGCATGCGCTCGCCGCCCACGAACAGTTCGACCGTGCCCTCGGACGAGTCTCCCGCCGCGAGCGCGGATATCGTGCGCGAGTAGGGAACGCTCCCCTTCTCGCCGAAGAGCTCCTTGCCGAGGGCCACCATGTCCTTAGCCATGGCGCTACACCTCCTCTAGGGTCAATGTCATCGGCAGACCCGGCGCCAGCGACAGCTCGACGGTGAGCACCTGGCACGCGGCGTCTACGCCGCCGGCGCGGAGCCTCACGGCGTCGCCCTCGCGCAGCGGGCGGTAGGAGCACTTGAGCGTGTGTCGGCGCTTGGCGGACGCGTAGGCGTCGATGACTCGCTGGGCCTCCATCCTCGCCGCCTCACCGGTCGCAGGCGAGAGGTCGGGCATGTCGATGACCTCGGTGATGCGGCGCCCCAGTCTCGGCAGCGACGAGGGCGCTGTCACGGGCGCATCCGCATAGGCCGCAACCTCGACGCCGCCTGCCGTCTTGTTGCGGACGACCACGCGGTTGGGGGTCGAGTACGTACCGTCAGACGCCTCGACAGCCCCCATCGCGTCATCCCCGGAGACCTCGTGCTCCGGAGCGGAGCGGCCCTTCGCGAGGGCCGGTCTCACCACGACCGTGCCGTGGCCGTCGGGACACAACTCGCACCCCATGTGGGCCGCGACCTCGGAGGCCGTCTCCAAGACGGAGTCCCCGATGGCGTACACGTTCGTCTCGCCGTAGGCGTAGGCGGGACAGCCGGGGTCGAAGCGGTAGGCGATCTGGGCGCGCTGCAGCACGTACTCCAGCACCGCCCGCGCCTGCCTGCCTGCAGGTATGCCGAAGTCCCACGGCCATCGGTCGTCCCGCAGGGCCGCGAGCGGACTCGCGAGGTCGAGTGTGCCGGTCGAGACGCCCTGCGAGATCGCGGGGGCGTACCCGCTCGGGAACATCGTCGCCAGTTCGCGACGGTAGCCCCATGCGGGCACCTCGTGGACGATCCTCACCATGGCGCCGTCTATGTAGTTCGAATCCTTGAGCGCGAGGTTTCCGATCATCCGCGTCTCCGACTCGAGAGCGAAGGTGAGCGACGACGATGCGCGCTCGACGCCGTGAAGCTCGCCGAGCACCTCCTCCAGGTTGCCGGGCGAGACGAGCTCGAACGTCAGGCGATCGTCTCGCATCGACGACCGCCACTGTCCCGGCGTCACGCCCGCTCCCGCATCGTCACAGTCACATCGCGCCACTGGCTGCGCTTGACGCTTTGGCTTGCGGCGGTCACCGCGACGTCGTAGCGCATCCCGTCGGGCGTGCGCAGGACCGCATATCCCGCCGCGGCCAGCCGCTCGAAATCCCCATAGCCCGAGTGGGTATCCTCGAAGCCCTCGGGCATGACCGAATCGTCGAGCACACGCGAGCTCACGTTGATCTCTCCCGCCGACCCTTCGCCGAAATACACCGACTCGCGCGCCTTGCCGTTCGTCTGGTACGCCGCGCTGTCGCGAGTGAGGCTCACGTTGCGTTCCGTGTCGAAGGGAAGGCGTGCCCAATCGTCCCCGAAGTTCCATACGTAGGATCGCGGGCAGTCCGCTTTCATGAAGCTGCGCTCTGCGCTGCCCTCCCGGTTCTGATCGGAGACCGCGAATACCGTCACCTTGTATGGCCGCGCGACAGGCGGTACGATCGAGAACCGCCGCACCTCGCGCGCCCGGTCGGCGTCGGTGGTGACTTCCTCGCACTCGGACAGGTACGGAGCGCCGTCCCTCTCGGACTCGAGCCAGACGAACGCCTCGGGATAGGCCGGCATCTCGCACACCTGCCGGTATCCCGGGGCTGCCGAGAACGTCGGCTCGACATCGAGCCCCGTCGTTCTCGGCAGCGTCACCTCTCCGACGGCGACGACGTGCGTGACAGCGCCGTCGCAGGTGACCCAGTCGCACTTGACGGTCAACGCGGAACCGTGGGCGGGGATCGACGACAGGTATGAGGTTGGGACGATGAGGGTGCCTTGATAGTCGAGGGCCGACGCCGCCCAGCCGGAGACGACGGGCGCGCCGCCCTCGTCCGTGACGGTCAGGCCGGACACCCCGTTCCAAGGCCGCTCGAAGTCCGATACATAGTCGATACAGAGGTCTTGGGCAGTCATCTTGAAATCGAAGAGCTGCACCTGGGCGGCGCGGCAGACGACGACGTAGTCGGAGGTCGAGCCTCCGTGCACGGGGCCGCTGACGGCCATGCTGGGAGCCCTGCCCGCCGGCTCGAAGCGCATGACCTCGATCTGGAGGACGACCTTGTCATAGAGGGACCCCAAGACCACGTCGATGCCCTCGTCCCATCGCTTCATGCCGTAGGCCGCCCCACCGGCCTCGATGTAGTCCGCCCACGGGTCGCCCC
>CAJUFC010000120.1 GCA_910585565.1 uncultured Eggerthellaceae bacterium
CGCAGCCGGCAGCATGGTGACCGCCAGCAGCATCGCCAGCATGACGGAGATGAAACCGCTCGCAGTCCCCCAACCGCCCTGCGAGCGGCGGCCGAGCTGAAGCTCCGCCCCTACGCCTCGCGGAACCAGAGAAGCGCTCTCCCCCTCGTCATTCCGAGCAAAGCGAGGAATCTTCCCCGTTGCCAGGGGCGAGCGCACACCAGAATGCGAAGCCATCCCCCATGCGGCGTGGAAGATTCCTCGTCGGGGCTTCGCCCGCTCCTCGGAATGACGAGTGGCTTTTGCTGGATGGGGCGACCACGCCCCGCCCGAGAATGCAGGATGAGGATATCCCATGGCAATTCCCTTCCCTTCTGCGGCCTCTCTGGCGAAAGCCTCCGCGGGAAGGTACAATGGTGCGCGCGGAGGACCCTCGCCAGAGGGGCCGATGCTTCGAGGTGCGTGACCCTTCTGCCGGGAAGCTGATGGGGTCGCGCGCCTTTTCTTTTTGACACCCTTTCCCAAGGATGCCTTTTACCTATGCAAATGGGATGTTCCAATAAAAGAGGTTGGCCCACCCCTGCAACAGGAGCGGGCCATTAACCGCAAAAGCGCCTCGCCTGTTGTCTTCGGGTTGAGAAGGCAACCTCATACCGTTTAGCGATACAAGCAGCTAAGCGCTCATTGCCAAGCGTCTTCGCCAAACGGTACATATTCAATTGCCTTCTCAACCCAACACCGTATACTACATGATTCCTTTACCCTCGTCATCAGAACCTAGATACACACAATAGTGTGCACCAAATCTCCACCGACAAACACAAAGCTCCGCCCCTACGCCTTGCGTAACCCGCAGCATGACCACGGTAACACCCCGCAAAACGAGAAGTGTTTGTGCTTGCTGTCGTCCCTGAACAAGCTGGCGTTTGCACGTGTTATAATATGCATAACAAATGCAAACACAAGGGGTGACCGTCATGAGCACGACGTATGCGATTCGCGTAGACGAGGGAATCAAGAACGAGGCAGCCGAGGTCGCACGGTTCTATGGACTCGATCTAGCAAGCGTCACGCGTGCTTTGTGGGCGCAGATCGCACGCACGAAACGCATCCCGCTGGAATTCTCTAACGAAGAGCCCAACGAAGAGAGCCTAGAGGCTATCCGCCAAACCCAAGAAATGATGGCCAACGGCACCGGCCACAAATACAAAACAGCGGATGAACTGTTCGAGGCTTTAGGAATATAGCGCTATGCTCGTCTCAGAGTTTGCCCCTATATTCCTCAGGGACATCAAGCGATTGCAGAAGAAGCATAAAGACACCAGCCAGCTGCGAACGGTCATCACCCTCATTCTCGAAAACACGACTGAAACGCGCGAAGAGCTCATCCGCCACCATAGGATGCATACACTCAGTGGCGCATGGAGCGGGTCGAGCGAGTGCCACGTCTGCAACGCCGGCGACTGGCTCCTCATCTGGGCCGAATCCGACGGCATCGCCTACTTCCAACGCACCGGCACCCACGACGAAATCTTCCGCTAGCCGTGAGCAGCAGAGAGCTGAAGCTTCTTCTCTACGCTTCGCGGGTGGCGAGGAATTCTCGGAGCATGGGCATGTCTATGCCTACTTTGCCGCGACCGCGGGAGCCTATGACGCCACGTTCGACGAGACGGCGCCTCAGCTGGGATGCGTTGTTGCTGTCGATGCCCATGCGACTCGCAATGTCGGACAGGGCGCTGTCGCCATCATCCCGAAGCATCGCCGAGAGGAATTCGCGCTCGCGGGGCGAAAGGTCGCGCTCCGTTGGCTCGAGTACCGAAGACTCCATGTCACGCCGCGCAAAGACGATGGCTGAGTCAACCGCCTCGGGCGTGATGAGATCGCGGGCAGGCTCTTGCCGCCACATGTGATATCCGATCAGCTGAATAAGAAACGCATAGCCTTCGGTAGCTTTGGAGGCTGCCTCCAAAGCGTCAGGATCGATAGACCTGCCTGCCCCTTCAACGGTCTCGCGCATAGCGTAGGCTACGTCGTTTTGGCTGATTGACTCCATGGAGTGCCTGAAGCCGCGCCGCAAAAAGGAGATGGCGTCATCGTCGAGCAGAAGCGAAACATTGTGAGGTAGCCCCGCAACCATGAGCGCTACGTCTCGCCGCTCTCGTATGAGGTGCTGAAACACATCCACGAGCACCCGCAGCTCTTCAACATCGGCAGATGCCTCATCCACCGTAATGAGCAGCCCTGTGCCTTGGTCGTTCAGAGCCCCCACCAACTCTGTCGCCTCAGAGCGCCAAGTGGTTTGCCTTTCTTCGACCTGGCGCGCAAAGCCAGACCCGCTTACCTTCACTTCGGTGATTCTCGAGTCTGGTTTCAGGGCGAGCAAATGCGCGGCCTTATCCCTCGCCTGAACAAGTATCTCGTCAAGCATGCCATCCCGGGCAGTCACATTCACGCTGATCCATCCTGCTGCGTCTGCCCGCTCGGCTATGGCCGCGAGGAGCACCGTCTTCCCCGTTCCCCGTGCACCAACGAAAATGCTCGCACGGTTGGGGTCTCCCGGCGCATTGTCAAGGCCGTCAAGGATGTCCTCTATGAGCCGAGCGCGGCCAGCAAGCTCGTTCGGAACGCACCCAAACGTAGGCTTGAACGGGTTCTTCTTCGCTTCGCTCATCGTGGGTCTCCTTCCCGTGAAAGCATCCTTACTTGGTCTATCGTCATTCTATTTCACTTCGTTTCACATTTCTTCACTTTGTTTCACTTGTCTTCACTTTCTTTCACTTTCCTTCACTTTCGGGAACGCGGGATTCGTTTCTCGCGGCACAGGGAGGTCTGGCAGCCCTTGGCTCGCGGCAATCGGCTACCATGAGGGGCATGGATATAGAAACCGCTCATACGCTCAATGAGGTGACGGGGCGCTTTTATGCGCGGGAGGCGGAGTCGTTCTCGTCGACGCGGCAGGCGCCGTGGGAGGGGTGGCGACGGCTGCTGGGGCTCATGCCGAGCACGCCAACGCAGCTAACGGTGCTGGATGTCGGATGCGGCAACCTGCGGTTCGAGCGCTTCTTGGCCGCCGAGCTGCCCGATACGCAAATCGTGGTGGACGCCCTCGACAACTGCCCGGCGCTCGCAGACGCCTTCGCCGGCCTGAGCGTCACCGTCCGCTTTCGCGACGCAGACGTCATGGCCGCGCTCGAGCGCGACGAGCTGGCCCCACTGCTCGGCGCCCCCGGCACGCACGACCTCGCGGTGGCATTTGGACTCATGCATCATGTACCGCTCGCCTCGTGGCGAAGCGCGCTCATGCGCGCCCTCGTGCGCTCGACCGCCCCGGGCGGCCTCATAGCCGTGTCGTTTTGGCAGTTCATGAAGAGCGAGCGCCTGGCCCGGCAAGCACATGCGGCCACCGAGCGCGGACAGGCAGAGCTGGGCGTGCGCCTTGCGAGCGATGCGGGCGACTGGCTGCTCGGCTGGCAGGGCAAGCCAGGCATCTATCGCTACTGCCATAGCTTCGATGACGACGAGATAGCGTCCCTCGCGCAGACAGCCGCCAGCGCAGGGGCGCATGCCATCGCGCGCTACGAGGCCGACGGGCCGAGCGGCAACCTAAACGGGTATGTAGTGCTCCAGCGCGACGTCAACTAGATAGCCGCCCTCGTCGTCGCACTCGTAGACGTACGAGCATATCTGCAGCTCGATCGGCGTGCCATCGGCTCGCGTGACGCCCAAAAGCGCCGGCGCGAACGCAAGCGGAAACGTGAGCGACTCCTCGTCGGCATCCTCGCGCATATCGGTGCAGCCCGCGCTCGCCAGCACGCGCCGAGCCACGTCGACGTCGC